>NZ_JBCOMH010000016.1:0-76057 GCF_040924265.1 Ruminococcus sp. RTP21198st1_G1_RTP21198_201120 | reverse complement strand
CTTCTCTCTTTATCGCTCTCTCTCGAGGCGACTTGTTTATTTTATCACTTTTATGCCTTTTTGTCAACCCCTTTTTTCGCTTTCTGCTTTTTTTACACTTTATTTCCCTTTTCTTATCTCTTTTTGTCCATTTTGCTTTGCTCCTTTGTTCTTTTGATACAAAAAGTGACAACTGAGCGTCGCTCAGCTGTCACTTTGGATTGTTTATTATATTTAGACAAAAAAATAAACTCACAGAACAGAAGCTCTGTGAGTCATTGGAGGCGCCACCCAGATTTGAACTGGGGATCAAGGTGTTGCAGACCTATGCCTTACCACTTGGCTATAGCGCCATATTGGAGCGGATTACGAGGCTCGAACTCGCTACCTCCACCTTGGCAAGGTGGCGCTCTACCAGATGAGCTAAATCCGCATTTAGTGGCATCTACAATATTATATGCAAGATACCGAAACCTGATACATAAGGAATGTATTGGCGACCGGAATGGGGCTCGAACCCACGACCTCTAGCGTGACAGGCTAGCGTTCTAACCAGCTGAACTACCCGGCCATATTAGCGGACTTTATAAGTCCGCTTGGTGGGAACAACAGGGCTCGAACCTGTGACCCTCTGCTTGTAAGGCAGATGCTCTCCCAGCTGAGCTATGCTCCCGTTAGCTGTCGTTTTGAGTTGTATCTCTCAGCGACGATATTTATTATACACTATCCAAAGCCATTTGTCAAGAGTTTTTTTGAAATTTCCCAAAAAAAGTTTAAGTCCGCAAACGCTTTATTATCGGGCATTTGAATAGTGTACATAAAATATTCATTAAATATTATTCTTTTATTAACCCTAAAATCTCCTCAGGAGTAAAGTGATATTTCTTATCACAGAAGTGACACTCAACGTCAGTACCACCGTCTTTAGAAAGATCTTCAAGTTCTGCCCTGCCCAAAGATATAAGAGCATTCTCTACTCTTTCCCTTGAACAATCGCAACGATAATTAACCTCAAAATCATCAAGAACGTTCGGCTCAAGTCCCTCCAAAGCTTTCATAGCAATATCCTCTGTTGTCATGCCGCTGCTTATAAGCTTTGTTACAGACTCCATTCCGTTTATATTCTTCTCTATCTGATCTATAGCTGACTCAGGTGCAAACGGCAAAAGCTGAATAAGAAATCCACCAGCACAATTCACTGTCAGATCTGGATTTACAAGTACGCCAAGAGCGCAAACGCTTGGCACCTGCTCACTGACAGCAAGATAGTTAGTTATATCCTCTGCTATTTCGCCTGAAACAATAGGCACTTGTCCGCAGTACGGCTCTTTAAGTCCCATGTCCTTGACCACACTAAGCGTACCATTAGAGCCTACAGCCCCTCTGACATCAAGCTTGCCTTTATCGTTAAGCGGCAGTTCCACCACTGGATTTTGTACATATGCCTTTACATTTCCCATGCTGTCAGATACGCATATAAGCGCTCCTGTAGGACCATCACCGTCCATTTTTACAGTAATAGAATCATCTTTGCCTTTAAGTCCAAATCCCATGAGCGAAGTACCCATAGCAAGTCTGCCAAGTGCCGCCGTGACCACAGCGGAAGTTTTATGTATCTCCTCAATGCGTGAAACAATATCCTTTCCGTCGATAGCGCTGCACACAACGGAAGCGTCTTTACTTATAACTCTAACTATTCTACCCATAAAATCACCCTCTGTTTATTCTCCTGCACACATAAAGAACTCTCTGCGTTTTATCATTAACTGGTGAGTCCTCAAATCCGTCATACTTTCCTATAAGCTCAAAATCATTTGACTTTACAAGCTCGCTCAAAAACTCGTCCGTATATATCCTCTCTGTGAAATCCTCGCTAAAACGACAATAAGAGCCGTTCTCCTGCTCCTCAAAGAAGTCAAGATATATGCTCACGCTGTCATCATCATTAAGCTCATTCTGCCATGCACAAAAAAGCCCATCAAGATCATAGCAGAACGCATTGTCTGCAAGGATCACTCGGTGCTTGTACACAGTATTTACATCAAATATGAAAAGTCCACCATCGCAGGTAAATTTTGATACACACTCAAAAGTCTTTCTGACAGCTTCCTCATTTTCAAGGTGATTTATGCTGTCAAGAACACAAACAACAGCATCAACTGCGCCATACAGATCAAGCTCAGTCATATCCTGCATAAGATACTGTATGTTCAGACCGCTTTCATAGCGCTTATCCATGGCTTCTTCCAGCATTTGATCCGACAGATCAACGCCTACCACATCATAATCAAGACGTGCAAGTGCTTCACTGAGCGAACCTGTGCCGCAGGCAAGGTCCAAAACTACCTCATGCTCTGAACTGTATCGTTTTATAAGCTCATGACACCGTGCCGCAATTTTTCCGTAATCGACATTCTCTGTAAGCTTATCATAGTAACAGGCAAATCTGCCGTATCCGCTCATTAATTATCTTCCTTCTTATCCAATCTGTCAAAAACGATATTATATCCGCCTGAGCCGTCATAAGAAAGCGAGCGGTTCACACGGCTTATAGTTGCCGTTGAAGCACCTGTTTCGTTTACTATATCGCTGTAAACATGATCCTTTGTGAGCATTTTTGCAACCTGAAAACGCTGTGATAGTGCTTTCAGCTCAGGTATAGTGCAAAGATCTTTAAAAAACAGCCTGCATTCCTCGACAGTTTCAAGACAAAGCACTGCTTCATAAAGATCGTCTAAATTTTTGATCTCAAGTTTCTCTTTCATGAAAAAAATCTCCTTTACGTTTCATGGTGTAAAGTGTTAAACCATAAATATATTTTAACACAAGTCATGAAAAATGTAAAGGAGAATTATGAATTTTTTATTTACTTACTCTTAATTTTTTCTTCTATTAGGCGTTAGAAAACCGCCAAATGATTTCGGCTCATCAGAAATATCCTCTTTATCATCGTAATATTCCTCTTCTTCGTCCTCTGTATCGCTTTCTAGTTTCTCTGGTGGCGTTATCTCAGCCCCCTCGGATATATCGTCTATTATTGCCCTCAGTTCATCTACGCCCTCTCCGGTGATCGCAGAGAACTCCACACAGGTGATGTCCTCAAAGCATGGTATCTCTGTCTTGAAAGCTTCCATACGTGCTTTTCTGGCGTTAGGCTTGAGCTTATCTGCCTTGGTGAACACGATTATAAATGGTATCTCAGCGTCAATAAGATAATTTATCATCATCAGATCGTCTTTGCTCGGCGGATGACGCATATCCACAAGCTGAAAAACAAGTGCAAGCTGTCTGCTGCCGTCGTCAAGATAGCCACCTATAAGACTGCCCCACTGCCTTTTCTCGGACTTTGATACGCTGGCATAGCCATATCCAGGCAGATCAACGATATAGATATTCTCCACCGAAAAGAAGTTTATTGTAACAGTTTTACCCGGCATAGAGCTTACTCTCGCCAAGTTTTTTCTGTTAAGAAGCTTGTTTATCAGCGACGACTTTCCCACATTCGACCTGCCGGAAAAGGCAAATTCAAGTCTGTCAGACTTGGGTATCTGCGAGAATTTTCCAAAGGAAGTATAAAATTCTGCTTTGTTATAATTCATAGGCGGCCCTTTCTATACCGTTAATTTTTTTCGCTCCGGCTCGTTCTTGCTTAGGAGTTCAAGCGGAACATTATTTTTGCTGTTTGGAACAAGTGCAACGTCAAGCACATCCTGAATAGTCTTTGCGAACACGAACTCGCAACAAAGCTTTACTGTATCGTCAACGTCATCAAGGTCGCCCTTATTAGCAAAAGGCACTATGATAGTCTTGACCCCCGCCTTGTATGCAGCCATAGTCTTTTCACGGAGACCGCCTATAGGCAGTACTTTGCCGCTAAGAGTTATCTCGCCTGTCATAGCAACGTCACTGCGTACTTTTATTTTACCCAATGCAGAGATGATGCCCGTTATCATGGTAACACCTGCAGATGGACCGTCCTTAGGCACAGCACCCTCGGGAGCGTGTATATGCAAATCTTTTTTCTCGTAAAAGTCTTTATCGATGCCATATTTGTCAGCAACGCTTCTGCAATAGCTTACGGCAATCTTTGCAGACTCCTTCATAACGTCACCGAGTGAGCCTGTAAGCTCTATTCTGCCCTTTCCGTCAAGTACAAGGACTTCCAAAGGCATGACAACTCCGCCCACTGACGTCCATGCCAGACCATTTACAGAGCCAACAGCATCTTTATCTGATACAACATCAGGGAGATATTTCTCATGGCCAAGATATTTTTCAAGATTATCCGCCTTGAAAGTAACTTTCTTAACGCCGTCTTCAACTATCTCCTTAGCAGCCTTTCGGCAAAGCGAGCCTATCTGTCTTTCAAGATTTCTCACGCCAGCCTCTCTTGTGTAGCTGTCTATAAGCTTATAGATAGCATCATTGCAGATGCGTATCTGAGATGCTTTAAGACCGTTCTTACCTTCCTGCTTTTTAATAAGATGTTCCTTTGCAATATGGAACTTTTCCTCCCTAGTATAGCTAGACAACTCTATGACCTCCATACGGTCGAGAAGAGGTGCTTGAACAGTATCGAGAGTATTTGCAGTTGTAATAAACAGCACATCACTTAAATCAAACGGCACTTCAATATAGTGATCTCTGAAAGCATTATTCTGCTCGCTGTCAAGAACCTCAAGCATAGCAGACGATGGATCGCCTCTGAAATCATTGCTCATCTTGTCTATCTCATCAAGAAGAACAACAGGATTTTTACTTCCTGCAAGCTTCATGGCATTCATTATTCTTCCTGGCATTGCACCAACATACGTCTTTCTGTGACCTCTGATATCACTTTCGTCCTTAACACCGCCCAATGAGACCCTAACAAAGTTTCGATTAAGTGCTCTAGCGACAGACTTTGCCACTGAAGTTTTGCCAACGCCTGGAGGACCAACAAGACAGAGGATCTGCCCCTTGATATCAGGAGTAAGCGCTCTTACAGCAAGATTTTCAAGTATTCTATCCTTGACCTTTGCCATGCCATAGTGATCCTTGTCAAGTATCTGCTTTGCCTTTTTAACGTCTGTCCTATCCTTTGTGACAGCATTCCACGGCAATGCAAGCACTGTGTCGAGATAATTTCTCAGCACAACACCCTCCTGTGACATCATACCCATCTTGGAAAGCTTCCTGACCTCGCCCATAAGCTTATCACGAACTTCTTCGGACAATATAAGTGAATCTATCCTATGTGTGTACTCATCAATCTCATTTACATCTGAGCCGTCTTCATTTTCACCCAACTCATTCTGTAACGCCTTGATCTGCTCACGAATATAGTATTCGCGCTGACTTTCTTCTATCTGAGAATGGACCTGACTATGTATCCTTCTTTCAAGAGATAAAACATTGGTCTCTCGTGAAAGCATAGTGATCATAAGAATTAGCTTATCTAAAACAGATGGGGCTTCAAGAAGCGACTGTCTGTCAGTAAAAGCTAACGGAATATTAAATGCCAAACTTTCAAAAAGTTGAACAGGCGTTTTAGAACCGAGTATCTGGGCATAAAGCTCTTCAGGCATTTTAGGAACCACCTTAACATACTCTTCAAACTCATCTAAGACCGAACGAAAAACAGCAAGTTGTTCGTCGTCATCAAGCCTATCCTTTGAATAATTTGGTACAAGTCTTACATCAGCTTCATAGCAATCATCATACTGATAAAACTCAGCAAGTCTCGCTTTACGCAGACCTTCTACATAACATCTGTATATTCCATCAGGTGCTTTCACAATCTGTCTTACCTTTGCTACAGTACCCACCTTGAACATATCCTTTTTTTCAGGCATTTCAAGATAAACGTCTTTTTGCGCGCAAAGAAAAACAAGTCGATCGCCGTCCATGGCATTTTTCATGCTCTTTATAGTTCTTGGTCTGCCAACATCAAAATGCATAGACATTCCAGGGAAAACTACCAGATCTCTCGTTGGAACACACGGCATAATATTATTTATTTTAACATCAGTTTTATCTTTCATAGTTGCTCCATTTCCTTACAGCTCTACAAATACTGTAATGCTTTGTTATACAGCTTTAGTATATAATATCACATTTATGATACATTTGCAAGCCCCACTCAGAAACTTCCCCTTAACAAAAAGAGGCACCTATAAAGGTACCTCAAAATAGAAAACACTATTAGTCAGCTACATATGGAAGAAGTGCCACATGACGTGCTCTCTTGATAGCTGTTGTAAGTTCTCTCTGATGATAAGCACAAGTGCCAGTTACACGTCTAGGGAGGATCTTAGCCCTCTCTGTCATGCACTTTCTAAGCTTTGCGATATCCTTATAGTCGATCTTTTCAGCTCTGTCTGCACAGAACATACAAACCTTCTTACGACCTCTCTTCATAGGTCTGCTTGTATTTCTTTCCTTTTCCATGGTAAATTTCCCTCCTTAGAGAAATATTTTTCAAAACTCCTCTGCTTAGAACGGTACTCCGTCATCGGTCAATACTTCTTCAAAATCATCAAGGTCACCAATGGACAAAGCGTCATTTGATGGAGCATTGTTATAGTTATTCTGATTAGAATTGTTTGCAGGCTGTGAATATCCACCATTGTTCTGCTGGTAATTATTCTGCTGATAACCACCATTTCCGTAGTTATTGGAATAGTTACCTGTTCCCTGCTGTTTTGGTTCACCTGTGAAAGACACACTGTCAACATTGACCTCAGTTGTATAATGCTTTACACCATTCTTGTCATCATAAGAACCTGTTCTTATCTGACCTTCAAGAGCGATCATTCTGCCCTTTGAAAAGTATCTGTTGATAAATTCAGCTCTCTGCCCCCAAGCAGTGCAAGTAATAAAATCAGTCTGCCTTTCAGCACCCTGACGAACTGGTCTGTCAACTGCAACATTGAATCTCAAAACTGCATTTCCACTAGGAGTCTGTCTTACTTCAAGATCCTGAGTGATCCTACCCATTAAAATAACTCTGTTAAGCATAACTTTTCCCTCTTTCGCAGTTTTACTTGACCGTTACTAAGAAACGGATCACGCCGTCTGTGATACCAAGAATTCTCTCAAGCTCAGCTGGAAACTCAGGCGTAGATGTGAATGACCACAGTACATAAGTACCTTCTGTTTCATAATTGATAGCATAAGCCAGCTTACGCTTGCCCCAATTACTAAGTGTAACGTCGCTTGCGTTAGCCTCGATCAAGTCATTGAACTTAGCTGTGAGTGTGTTTACAGCCTCCTCGTCAAGCTTAGAGCTGAAAATTACCATAGCCTCATAAGACTCATTAATTTTTGCCATTGCATTTGCACCTCCTTTTGGATTTCGCCTGTGCCGCAATTTGCACAAGCAAGGATAACTCAATTATTATAACACAATACCGATTATCTGTCAAGTGTCACTTGCGTTTTTTTATGAACTTTTTGTAAAATCATGCAAATATCTTTGTAACACCAAAAATGCCAAACACAACTATCGCAGAATAAATGGCAAAGCCAAGAATAACAGCCCCCCATGACGTACCGCCCTTTACTACTATCTTTTCGGCTATCTCCTGCTCAGTGCCGTCCTCCGACCTTATCTCACGGATCTTTTTTTGTGCAAACTTATAATACATATAATTGCCGAAAAAGCCTGCCACAAACTGAAGTGCCATTGAAACATACCATGTCGCAGCGGAAATGCCCTGAAAAACCCTTCCAGTCACATCGATGCCGATATCAAGCGAGAAACCCATTGTTCCTGCACTAAGATATTCTATCGCAGTAGGGATATTGAGCAGTGCCGTAGCCACAAGCATGATGATACCCACAAGATTCATTTTTCTAAACAGAAAATACAGGTGTGGAAAAAGGAAAGCCGCAAAGTTTATGGAAATCTTTCCACCAAATTTACCAAAACGTATAAAGTTAGACAAAAATATGAGCGGATTTGTCTTTACAAATTTTGCATAGTCATCTAGTTTAATGCCTTCAAGATCTGAGTCCTTATCAAATACAACCTGTCTGCCAAACGGACCGTAAGGCTGTCCGTCAGGGCCGGTCTGCTGAGCGTTATTTTGCGTGTCCATGTCATTGAATGGACGTTCCTCAGTATCATTTTTCGTAAGCGGTGTTCCGCACTTTTCACAAAATAGCTTGTCAGGCGGATTTTCAAAACCGCAGCGTATACAGCGTATATTCTCACTTTCTACACTCTCCTGAGTTTGCTCCCAGCTCTGACCACTTTCATGCAAAGCGTCATTTATGCACTTTCCTTCTTTGAGATAACACTCACGATGATAAGGTGTGCCACACTCAGGACATACAACTATATCGTCACCATCTTTGAATACTTCTCCGCAGGAAAAGCATTTTTTTCCTGTATAATTAGCCATATCGGGTTTCCTTTCTTGCTGAAACAGGCTTTTTAAAGCCTTTAAATAACATTATAGCACAACTTTCAGGAAAATGCTATAGTTTTTTTATATTTTTCCTTTACTTTTCACAAAAAAAGTTTTATAATATATAATGATATAAAATAAGGAGAAAAAGATATGGTATTTTTAGAAAACTTAAAGTCAGAGCTTGAAGCTCTTAGACCTATCATCAGCGAGTTGCATGACGTATACGATATTGAGCGTTCTCAGGAAAGGATCGCAGAGCTTCACGAAAAAGCCGCAGAGCCTAATTTTTGGGACGACATGGAGAAATCACAGAAGGTTTTGCAGGAAACAAGAAATCTTGAGGGCAAGCTGGAAAAATACAATAAATTCAAGTCGTCATTTGAGGATATCGAAGTGCTTATTGAAATGGCAGCCGATGAGGGTGACGAGGACATGATCGACGAAATACAGTCTGAGCTTAAAACTCTAAAAGAGGGTCTTGACGCCGCACAGCTTGACACTCTGCTCACAGGCGAGTATGATCACAACAACGCTATCATCAACTTTCATGCAGGAGCAGGCGGAACTGAGGCGCAGGATTGGAGCGAAATGCTTTTCAGGATGTATCACAAATGGTGTGAAAGTCACGGCTTCAAAATGACTACTCTTGATTATCTCGAGGGTGCAGAGGCTGGCATGAAGAGTGCCTCCGTTATCGTGGAGGGTGAAAACGCTTATGGCTATCTTAAAAGCGAAGCAGGAATACACAGACTTGTGCGTATCTCACCTTTCGACAGCTCAGGAAGCAGACACACGTCATTCTCAGCGGTGGACGTTATGCCTGAAATAGACGATACAATCGAAGTAGATATCCGTCCTGAGGACATTAAAATGGACGTTTATCGTGCAAGCGGTGCAGGCGGACAGCACATCAACAAAACGTCATCAGCCGTAAGACTTACCCACATACCAACAGGCATCGTTACATCATGCCAGACACAGCGTTCACAGTTCCAGAACAGGGATTATGCAATGAAAATGCTCAAAGCAGAGCTTATCAAAATAAAAGAGCGTGAACATCTAGAGAAGATAGAGGATATCAAGGGTGTTCAGAAAGAGATCGCATGGGGCGCTCAGATACGTTCCTATGTTTTCATGCCATACACTCTTGTAAAAGATCACAGAACGGGTTTTGAAAACAGCAATGTAAACGCTGTTATGGACGGCGACCTTGACGGTTTCATAAACGCTTATCTCAAAGCGCTTTCACTTGGCGAAATCGAAAAATAATTAGCATAAACAAAGGACAGTTCAAACGAGCTGTCCTTATGTTTTTTATGAGATTGTTTTGCCTTTTTTTCTGCTCTCTTTGGTCTTGACAGGAGTTTCTTCCGCCGCTCTATCCTCAAAGAGCTGTTCGTCAGGATCTGCATTCTTGTATGCAAACTCAGGATTGCTTTCACCACGCTGATCGTAGTAAGGCTGGATAACGTGTTTTCTGATAACAGGATAACAATTGAAGCAAGTCACGAAGCATATGAACGAAAGAGGCCAAAATGGCAATATGAACAGAGAATACGGCAGGAAAAGATACATCATAACAATAACGATAAGCGATGCCAGAAGTGACCAAAGAGACTGCTTTATGCCAAGACTCACAAGATAAAACGAGTTCTTTATTATCTGCTTCATGTTAAGGTTAGTGGAGCTTATCATAAGATAGATGTAAAAGTGCATCATGAAGAATACGATAAGACAGCTTATGCAGATAACAAACGGAATGTATATCATAGAGTTCTGCTCTGCCCAATATTTATACATTGGAATCCCGACCATAAATCCTATAGCGAAGATGATATCTATGGCACCCATGATAGTGCCCTGCTTGAAATTCTTCTTGAAAGAATCCCAGAAATCATGTAGCAAAAACGCATTTCTTTCCTGAGAATAATTTCGGCAAACCTTTGTCATTGCAGCCGTTGCAGGTCCTATCAATACTGACGGTATCGCCAGTAAGAGCCATATTGGATTTGATGTCATAAGCATAAGTATAACCATAAGCGTCAGCGGTATGCAGAAAACGAAATACAGCAAATTAAGCTCCATAAGCTTCCACATATGCCTGCCATAGACTTCAAAAAACTTAAAAATACCCTTTTTCTCCTGAGGTGCTTTAAGCACACCTCTGCCAGGGGTATTGTAATTACCAAATAAAGACATTACACCGCTCCTTAAAATTAATAGTCCCCGAAATTGCCCCGAATTTTATTTCATTCTTTGTATACTGTATACTAAATTCGTCCTGCAAAAATAATCGTCAGCAGACATTCAAGCGCAGCCGCAACAGCCGCCGCCGCTTCAAGCACAAGAAACTTAACAGCATAAAGCCGCACCGTCTGTCGCAGACCGCTATGCTGTCCTTCAGAAAAAACAATGCACAGCAGGATATTTGACATAGCAACAGCTTCCCTTGCGGCTATCATAAGTGCCGCCGCTGTTATGACCGCAGGAAGAAGTACAAACATCGCTGAAAGTAATGCACCATGTCCGCCGTAAATGCTGTAAAGCTGAGACATTGCAACACCCCAGCCCATGCCACGCAACATCAATACTGCAACAGCTAAAGGCTGTCCCAGTGAAGAAAAACCTGACAAAAACACAACTGCTAAAAAAACAGTCGAACTGAAAAAAGACCTCACAAGAATTTCTTCAAGATCACCAGACGACCTCACGTCAACGAAGCTGTTTGAAAACACCGACAGCATTGAAAGCTCGTCGCTGCCCATAAAGCAAAAAGTAACAGCACCCAAAAGCGCACCAATCAGGATAGCTCCTGCAAAAAAAGCAAGAACTCCGCTTTTGTATATGCCTGTCCCGCTGTTCATTATACATCACTCCTTTGAGTAATGTATATGCCACGGTGCAGAAAAAATAACTATTTTGAAAGCTCGTAAGCTCTCTTAGTGCAAGCCTTGCAGCAGTCCTCAACAGCCTTTGGTAGACCGCCCTCACGGAGCTTTTCAAGACCAGCGATAGTTGTGCCACCCTTTGATGATACCATTTCAATAAGCTCGTCAAGTGACTTGCCACTGTCAGTTATCATTTTGGCAGAGCCGATAAGCGACTTTGCAAAAAGATCTCTTGCAACTGTTTCATCGATGTCAACGCTCTTCGCATACTCTACGAATGCCTGAGCATACAGATAGATAAAAGCAGGAGATGAGCCGTTTATTGCTATTATCTCTTTCATTTTATCCTTTGATATGACGGCATACATACCGCATGAGCCAAAGATATTGCAAACAAGCTCAAACTCCTCATCTGTTACGCTGTCAGAGCGTGAAAGAGCAGTTGCGCCCTCCCCAAGAAGAAGAGGAGTGTTTGGCATAACAAGCACTACCTTTGCGCCAGCCACAGTTTTTGAAGCAATATAATCATCTGTAATGCCTGCACAGATAGAAACTATGACCGTATCTTTCGTTACCGCAGGAGCTATCTCATCAAGCACCTCGTCAAGCTGCTGAGGCTTAATTGCAAGAAAAACATATTCTGACTTTTCAACTACCTCTGCACAGTCTGAACATTTTACTGCTCCAAGCTCGTCAAGTCTATCAAGTATCGGAGCATATTTATCAAAAGCGTAAAGCTGAATATCCTTACCCATTTTACTGCCTGCAATGCCTTTCATGATAGCATAGCCCATATTTCCTGCACCGATAAAACCAACATTTATCATACACTCAAGACCTTTCTGAATAAAAGGCAGAAGCCTGCCTTAAAAATAACTTAATTTTAATTATACACTAAATCTCAACGGATTTCAAGTGTTTCACCTAAATTTCACAATAACAACTTATTTTTCTTGTATATTTTCACGCAAAAAGCAGCGACATTTCTGTCGCTGCTTTAAATCATGTATTTGTCGCTTTATGTCCAAACTGTGTTCTTACTTTTTCATAAGCAAACTTCACAGCAGGCAGGAATAACATGAGCAAGATCAGATCCACAGGGAGCTGGATAAGATTTTTCGCTATTCTCGGTGTACAGTATGTAAGAAAACCGCTCATTCCTTCTTTGGTGAGGTTTGTGATGCCAAAAGTCTTGTTTACATAAAGTGTATACAGGAAATAAGAATTAAGACCTATATTACAGAAAAGTATAACACTTCCTCTTGCAATTGCGATCCTTATGTAGCTTTGAAGCTTTTTGTTGTTAAAATCGCACTTATACAACAGACAGCCGTAGATGATACCTGAAATAATAACTACCATTGCAAGCTGTGGGCTGTAGGCTCTCGGAGATTTGTTCTGCACTATATATCCTAGAAAATCAAGAACAAATGTAGACATTCCGCATACCACAGGTCCGTAAAGCATACCTATAGTACAGGTTGCAAGAAAAGTGAAACCGATCCTCAAGTCAGGCGTTACCTCAATGGAAAATGACCTGATAGCAAACGCCAACGCTATCAGTATTCCTGCTGTTGTTAATGTTCTAAGATCTTTCAGTGACTTGAAAGAGTCATAGAACATTCTTCCGAAGCTCTTCATAAATTTACCTCCTTATTCTGCGAGCTTGTCGCTTTGTGCATAACGGAGCATAAAAACAGCTCTGCACACTACCCATGCGGGATGTGCAGAGCCGCTATAAAAAGCTTCAATTACACATTCAGCGGGATGCGAAAACCGAACCGCAAAGATTCTGCCTTTTTCGTTCCGACGGCAACTCCCCGTCCGACGGACACTTAACGCTCAGTTTTCTACTCTGTAATATGTCAAAGTCTTAAAGACTCAGACCTCATGAAAAATTAGAATGCAGTTTCATTGAGGATCTTGTAAAGCTCTTCCTCGAAAGGCTTCTTCATTGAAAG
The DNA here is from genome assembly GCF_040924265.1 of Ruminococcus sp. RTP21198st1_G1_RTP21198_201120. Lineage (NCBI taxonomy): Bacteria > Bacillati > Bacillota > Clostridia > Eubacteriales > Oscillospiraceae > Ruminococcus > Ruminococcus sp. RTP21198st1_G1_RTP21198_201120. The sequence continues at coordinate 62,833 of NZ_JBCOMH010000016.1, read as the reverse complement.
AGCCTCCTGAATATCTACATCATATATCTTGTTGTCCTTCATACCAACAACTCTGTTGCCAATGCCCTGCTCGAGCAGTTCAACAGCGTGATAGCCCATTTCAGTTGCGACAACTCTATCTCTTACTGTAGGAGAGCCGCCTCTCTGAACATGACCGAGAATAGTAGCTCTTGACTCGACACCAGTAATATCCTGAAGAGTTCTTGTGATATACTCTGTCTTGCCAACACCCTCAGCAACTACAATGATAAAATGTGTCTTGCCTGACTTCTTTGTCTGCTCCATCTTCTGAGCAATAGCATTGAGGTCATAAGGCTTCTCAGGTGTGATAACAGCCTCAGCGCCTACAGCAGCAGCAACGTTGATAGCAATGTGACCAGCGTTTCTGCCCATTACCTCAACTACTGAACATCTGTCATGTGACTGTGCTGTATCTCTGATCTTATCGATCATTTCCATAGCTGTGTTCATAGCTGTGTCATAACCGATAGTATATTCTGTGCATGAAATATCGTTGTCTATAGTACCAGGCAGACCGATACATGGGATACCCTGTGCTGAAAGGTCAGCCGCACCTCTGAATGAGCCGTCACCACCGATAACTACAATACCGTCAAGGCCCATTTCAAGACACTTATCTCTGCCCTTCTTTACGCCCTCGATATCTCTGAATTCAGGACATCTTGCAGTATAAAGACAAGTACCGCCTCTCTGGATTATTCCTGAAACAGTTCTTGCATTCATCTCAATAACTTCACCGTTAAGAAGGCCGTTATATCCTCTGAGGATACCTACGACTTCCATACCCTTTGCAAGACCAGCTCTGCATACTGCTCTGACAGCAGCGTTCATTCCCGGAGCATCTCCTCCGCTGGTAAGTACACCAATTTTCTTAGCCATGTAAAATACCTCCAAACCAGGAAACAATTTATCCTGTTACTTTCCTAATAATCTATAATGAGCATAGCACAAAGCCCCTGAATTGTCAAGGGCTTTGTTTATTTTTTAACATTTTATTAAACGTTTTCGTTATTCAGCAGGCACAACAGCCGGAGCTGGTGTTGTTTCAGAAGAGCTGCCTGTGTTCGTATCAGGCTTAGGCTCTGTTGCCTTTGTTGTAGTGGTCGTAGTAGTCACAAGACCTGCGGAAACTGTAACTGTAAGCACATCACCATTTTTAACATTCACAGTGTTTCCAACATTAACGCTTGTCGCCATAACATATCCTGCAGAAACAGAGCTTGAGAAATCGGTAACGACCTTATACTTGATATTATAAGAATCAAGTAGCTCAAGGTAAGCCTTCTTTGACAGACCAGAGAAATCAGGAACAGGAACATTTTCAGGGCCTGCACATACTTTAAGAACAAGCTCATTTTTCAAAGACGGATCAAAATCAGTACCCTCTGGTATGCTCTGCTCTTTAACAACGTCCTTATCGTCAACATCAGAATAATAATATTCAGCCTTGATAGTAAAATCCTCACCAAGTTGTTTTACAACAGTATTGTATTCCAGACCCACAACGTTAGGCATTATAGCGCCATAGCCATATTCTGACTGACTTTCAGCATCAGTCACCTTAGGCGTAGCAACTGTGGTGCTGTAAACGAATACCTCGCTGTCAACCGCATCTGCATCATCAGAAGAAATGACCTTATCCTCAGACGAATCATTATTGCTGTCCGACGGACCTGAAAACAACTCATATAGCAGAAAAACTGAAAGCAAAAGCACTATCACAAGCACCGTCCAACCTATTATCGTAGCCGTTTTATTCTTAGGCTTTTCTTCCTCACGAGTCTGCTGTGGCATTTGCCTTGACTGCGTCCTTTGTCTTGGAACATGCTGTATAGGAATAGTCTGAGTTGAACCCTTAGGGTGTTCCATATGCGTTGTATGCTGCTCAAAAAGTGCAGTAACAAGCTCAGAAACTGTCTGTATTCTTTCTTCGCCACGAACTCTCATAGCTCTTGAAAGAACTCGTGAGATATGCTGTGGTATTCTCGGATTGACTCTGCAAGCTTCGACCATAGTATCATTCTTTGTACGGGTATAAGCGTCAAGGGGCATACAGCCTGTTAGTATTCTATAAAGAACTGCAGCAAGTGCATAAACGTCAGTCCATGTGCCCTGCCATTCTAACGAAGAATATTGCTCAGGGGCGGTATATCCTGAATAGAACTCAGGAGAAAGCCCTGTATTAGATGTTCTTATAGAACTTATGCAAAAGCCTGTAAGTTTAAGCTCACAATCAGTTGTAACAATAATATTTTCAGGAGATATTCCCCTGTGTATGATACCTGCATTATGTATAATGCTCAATGTTGTAAACAATGGCACAAAAAGCTTTTTGACTTGTTCCCATGTGAGAAAGCCTGTATTCGACTGTAAAAATTTCTTTAGCGTCACGCCCTCCACATATTCGAGTATGACATAGGTCGTATTATTCTCGCAAAACATATCCTTTGCCGTGGCGATATGCTGAAGATTTCTCATGCGTGAAAGAACTTTGTTCACGTCTGCAAACTCAGACATAAATGTCTTATACTTAGCCAGACAATCTGGATTCACCACAAGTCGCTGACTTTCGCTATCTCTTTCGCAAAGAGTGTCAGGCATATACTCTCTTGCCACACACTTGCATTTGCCAACCATATCGTAGCAAATGTAAGACGCACCCTCACCATTATATGAAAGCATTTTTCCGACTATATATCTGTTGTCAAGCACTGTTCTCGGTGCAAGATAAGCCTGTAAATGTGGGATATCGTCGGTATAGCTACAATAATGACAGCGACCGTCAGAACCAAGTTCGTTCATACAGCCCATACATAATTTAGTACTAGGATCCATACCGAACCTCCTTTTTACGTTATTCATCAATTTATATTAGCAACAAACCGAGCATAAGTCAAGTTTTTTTGTGAAATTGTAGAATTTACGCAACAATTTGTATTTCTTTTGTAACATTATGACCCTTTTACAGATACTCAGGATAAATAAGCGTAGAAGAATAATACAGATACTTATTATCCGTATCGAACGTTACATTAAGCACCACAGGCTGATCATCACCTGCGTCATTCTCATACCAATAGCGGTATATATAATTTTTAGTGTCTTTTGACCATACGATGCCGTAATATTCAAGGTCTATGGCATCTGACAAGCCATTCCACTTTGCTCCTTGTTCAAACTTATCAAGGTTGATAGCTTTACTCTTTTTTTCACCGTTTGCATTGTTTTTAAGCACCTTGAAATTTGAATATTTTACAGTTTGTATACGTTCTTCATCATCAACAGTAACAAGCGCTGCCCATTCAGGATAATTTATACCATCAACATTAACACTGTCATCAGACTCAATGATATAATCAAAATTCAGTGCTTTGTTCACTCCCTGAAAAGCAGATTCGTCCTTAAAGTGCATATCAAGCTTTTTCTGAGCCTTTGCAACATCAACGCCGATATATTCAGAAATGCTCTCAGCGGTGTTTTCACCCTTTCCGCTTATAATATTCACAACGATAAGGACGACAAGCACCACAAGGAGCACTACCGCCACTGTTATAAGAATAAGCTTGAGCTTGCTTTCAGACAATTTATGTTTTTTCTCGCCCACTATTTCCACATTTAGCGGTTTATTCTGCTTTTTGAAACGCTTCATGATAGATGTATTTTTGTCTGGTCTTAATCTTGTGTCACAGTTAGGACAGAAAATGTCATCATCGTCAACTGACTTGTGGCATTTAGGACACTCCATAGAAACAACTCCCTTTTGCAACATCCGTGCATTTGCACACTTTTTCAAAACAAGTATACCATAATCTCTGTAAAAAGTCAACAAACGAAAAACAGCGGACAGAAGTCTATCCGCTGTAAAAAACATATATCAGAAGTGCATCTGGTCAGGGTCTTCGATATCCTTTGCAAAACAGCCTGCAACAGGTATCGTTTTGCTGCGATATTTTGAAAGGCCTGCTGCTGTATCATCGTCAACGATAAATGCCTTATCAACAACTGCATTCTTCGCTTTAAGTGTCATGACCTGAACGCCTATAGTATCTCTCGTGGACTTAGGCATAAGAAGCGCTGTATCAAATATCATTGCTCTGCCGTTAGTTGTGCGAAGCATTATCTCAGCGTTATCCTGCACAAAGAACATTCCCACAAGCTTAGCCTTTGCAGAATAAGCATTGGCAAGCTTCTTTCTGTTGGTCTTTGTTTCATAGGCATTGAGCGGCACTTTTGCCACCTTTCCGTTTTCAAAACAGAATATCATATAGCCCGAATAATCTACAGTATTCACCATGGACACAACGCCCTCACCGTCATCAAAACCAAGCTTTGCAGGAATATAGTCGCCAAGAGAGCTTGCCTTTGTGTCGGCAAACTGCGATACCTTGGTCTTATACACAGCCGCCTTGTCTGAGAAGAACAGAAGCTCCGTTTTGTTGGTGCTTTCCATTTCCTGAAGCGGACCGTCGCCCTCTTTATACTTCTGCTCGCTTGCCATTCTCAGTGATTGCGGAGTACATTTCTTGAAATAACCGCTTTGAGATAAGAAAAGCTTGCAGGCGTAATCAGGGATATCGTCATCTATGTCTATCTCCTCGATATCAGTCTTATAATAGAACTGAGTTTTTCTTGGCTGACCATACTTCTTTGAAACTTCCTTTAATTCGGAAATGATGATATTCTTTATTTTTCTGTCGCTTCCAAGAATATCTTCAAGCTCTGCAATAGCTTTTTCAAGGTCCTCAGTTTCGGCAGTTCTTTTGAGGATATACTCACGGTTAAGGTGTCTGAGCTTTATTTCAGCCACATAATCAGCCTGTATCTCATCAATGCCGAAACCTATCATCAGGTTTGGAACGACTTCGGTTTCTTCTTCTGTTTCTCTGATTATCTTTATAGCCTTGTCGATATCGAGAAGTATTTTTCCAAGACCTTTCAGAAGGTGGAGCTTGTCTTTCTTCTTTGCAAGGTCAAAGCTTGTTCTGCGTCGAACGCAATCCATTCTGAACGCTACCCATTCTTTAATTATATCATAAACGCCCATTATTCTTGGATAGCCGTGAACAAGTATATAGAAATTGCATGAATACGAGTCCTGAAGCGGTGTCAGCTTATAAAGCTTTTGCATAAGCTTGTCAGGGTCTACGCCCTTTTTGATATCTATACCTATTTTCAGACCGTTAATGTCCGTTTCATCACGGATATATGATACCTCTCTTATCTTGCCTGCCTTAACGAGAGCAATTATCTTCTCGATTATTGCTTCAACTGTGGTAGTGGCAGGTATCTCAACGATCTCAAGACACCTTGACTCCTTGTCATACTGATATTTTGCTCTCAGCTTAACAGAGCCTTTTCCTGTGCGGTATATCTTATCAAGCTCCTCCTCATCATATAGAAGTGAAGCACCGCCCGGAAAGTCAGGTCCTTTCAGCGTTTCAAGAGCGTTGAAATCAGGATTTTTCATAAGTCCGATAGTTGTCTCGCAAACCTCGCTGAGATTGAACGGACAAACTGATGAAGCCATAGAAACGCCTATACCAACATTTGCATTAACAAGTATTGACGGATAAGTAGCAGGAAGCAAGGTCGGCTCTGTGGTGGTGTTATCATAGTTAGGAACAAAATCAACAGTGTCCTTGTCTATATCTCCGAAAAGCTCCTGACAGATAGGCATGAGCTTTGCCTCAGTGTATCGAGAGGCAGCATAAGCCATATCTCTTGAATATGCCTTACCGAAGTTACCCTTGCTCATTACATATGGGTGCAAAAGCGCTTCATTGCCCTGTGAAAGTCTTACCATGGTTTCATATATAGCACTGTCGCCGTGAGGATTGAGCCTCATGGTCGCACCAACGATATTGGCAGACTTTGTGAGCTTTCCGTTTAAAAGTCCCATTTTATACATGGTATAAAGCAGTTTTCTGTGTGAGGGCTTAAAACCGTCTATCTCAGGGAACGCTCTTGATACCAAAACGCTCATGGCATATGGCATATAGTTCTTTTCAAGGGACATTGTTATCTTTTCGTCTGCAACAAGTCCTGCACCCTCGATATATGCGTTATTATTTGGTTTAGCAGTCTTTTTAGGCTCTGCCTTTTTTCTTGCCATAAAATCTATCCTTTCATAAAGTTCGTAAGGTCGGTACACTTTTTGCCTGTATACTGCATAGCGATCCTGCTTTCGGGATCGGCGTCAAACATATACAGCACCGCAATAAAAATAAATTCAAGTGGTTTCATAAGGATATAGACCACATCAGCACGCAATTTCGTCGATATATGCTGTGAAATGGGATATCCGTGTTTATCGTAAAAGCTTCTCACACATTTGTGAAAACGTGGAAGCTTATCCTGTATAAGCTCTTCAAATGCGTTTGCAACACAAAGCTGTCTGTTCACAACTATCTTATCCCCACGCCGCAGACCCATTCGCTGAGGTTTGACGAGCTTAGCGTGTCCCCCTGCCGCAACTGTGCAAAGATAATGCCCTTGTGAGTAATCAGGCGGCGGAGGTATCTGCTGAGAAAACGTCCAATCGGCTGTTTCCGTGAAAGCCTTTACTATGCTGTCAGGGCGCTGTCCAAATAAAACAAGTATCAAAAGCATCACCGCAAGGAGCGGTATCATTGCCACAAAGCTGATAAGATACCAACCAAGGCTTTTTGTGAGAAGCTTATTAAGCCAGCCCATAAAGCCGCTTTTCTCCGCCGAATTGCTGAGATATCCCGTCTGCGCCTTTATTTCACGGCGAATGAGCCTTACGGACATAAGCATATAATTCATTGGAAAAACCAACATCATCACCGTGAAAAAGTTATCCATATTCTTCAAAAGCTGTATCACCAGCAGTATATCAAGCACATTGCCCATATACACCCCTGCAATGAGCATAGCCGCAAACAACGGCGGTTTTCTCTTTGTTATAACACTCAACAGTACAATGCACACCATAGCTATAAAAAACAGGAAGAAAAAACTAAACCTATACTCCCCTGCTATGGGTGTATGAAATTCCCCATGAACAGTTAGAGGAACATCATATTCAACGCCAAGACCTAACCCGTCAAGGTCAAAAACAGACAGCAGCGAACCGATTACCACCGTCAGCACATCAAACAGCGGTCTGTCCAATTCTTTAGGTGCATTCTCAAAAAGCCTTATAACATTTATTACTGTGAAAAACAATGGAAGTCCAACACATATCACAAGCGCAGACGACCATATAAAAATTGCGTCCATAATGCTCTCCACTCAAACAGCTTATGAAATATCTGCCATATCCAGATAATCAACACCATTATTGGTGATGAAATCTTTTCTTCCCTGCAGATCGTCACCCAAAAGCATATCGAACATCCATTGTGTCTGCTCGATATCGTCAGGCTCTATCTTTATAAGACGTCTTGTGGCAGGGTCCATTGTCGTAAGGCTCATCATCTCCGCCTCGTTCTCGCCAAGACCTTTTGAACGCTGGATATCAAACTTTTTATTGCCTATCATTTTGAGTATCTTTGTCTTTTCGTTCTCGTCATATGCAAAGTAAGTCTTGTCGGAAGTCGTTATCTCAAAGAGCGGTGACTCCGCAATATAAACATATCCTTTTTCAATAAGGGTCGGCACGAGCCTGTAAAGCATTGTGAGTATAAGCGTTCTGATATGGAAACCGTCAACGTCGGCATCGGTACAAATAACTATTTTGTTCCAACGTAGGTTGTCGAGATTAAACATGGATATCTCCTTGTTCTTGCCCGTCTTGACCTCAACTCCGCAGCCTATGACTTTTATAAGATCTGTGATTATCTCGTTCTTGAAAATCTTATCATAGTCAGCTTTCAAACAGTTGAGTATCTTTCCTCTTACAGGGATAACAGCCTGAAACTCTGCATTTCTTGCCATTTTTACAGAACCGAGCGCCGAGTCACCCTCCACGATATAAAGCTCACGCTGAGAAAGGTCTTTTGAACGGCAGTCAACGAATTTCTGCACCTGATTTGAAAGATCGATAGAACCTGCAAGCTTTTTCTTCAGGTCTATTCTTGACTTCTCAGCCTTTTCACGGCTTCTCTTGTTTACAAGAACCTGCTCTGCTATCTTCACCGCTTCGTCAGGATTTTCAATAAAGTATATCTCGAGATTGTGCTTTAAGAACTCTGTCATGCACTCCTTGATAAACTTGTTTGTGATAGCTTTCTTTGTCTGATTGGCATATGAAGTCTGTGTAGAAAACGAACTTGAAACAAGCACCAAGCAATCCTCGATATCCTGAAAAGTAATAGGCTTTTCGTTTTTCAGATACTTATTGTTGCTTTTGAGATAAGCATTTATCTGAGATGTGAAAGCACTCTTTACAGCGTCCTCCGGTGAGCCGCCATGTTCCAGAAAGCTTGAATTGTGATAATATTCAAGACATTTTACCTGATTAGAGAAAGTGAACGCCACAGAAAGCTTTACCTTGTAATCGTCCTTGTCCTCACGGTCACGACCCTTGCGGTCGCCTGTGAAAAACTGCACCGAGGTCAGAGGCTTTTCACCTGCTATCTCTGCAACATAATCAGCGATACCATTCTCATAATAGAACGTCTTTTCTTCAAAAGAATTGTTCTCACGCTGTATACGCAGGATAAATGTGATATTAGGGTTTACTACAGCCTGCTTTTTCAGAACGTCCTCAAAATATTCGTTCTCAATTTTTATATCAGTGAAAACTTCAAGGTCAGGTCGCCAATGTGTCTTTGTACCTGTCTTTTTCTGCTTTGTTTCTTCCTTTTTAAGACCGCCAACGTTTCTTCCCTTTTCAAAATGCAGGTCATACTTATATCCGTCACGGAAAACCTCGACGTCCATAAACTCAGATGAATACTGCGTCGCACAAGCACCTAGTCCGTTAAGACCCAACGAATATTCATAGTTATCTCCACCGTTATTATTATACTTGCCACCTGCATAAAGCTCGCAGTAAACAAGCTCCCAGTTATATTTTTTCTCACGCTGGTTATAGTCAACAGGACAACCACGTCCGAAGTCTTCCACCTCGATAGAATCGTCATTGTACTTTGTAACGATTATCTTATCGCCATGACCGTCACGAGCTTCGTCTATAGAGTTTGAAAGAATTTCAAAAACAGAATGTTTACAGCCCTCAAGTCCGTCAGAGCCGAATATTACCGCAGGACGCTTTCTTACTCTGTCCTCCCCCTTAAGGGATACTATATCTTCATTTGTATATTCCTTTTTATTTGCCATTTCTCATTTCCTTTCTTACGGATCTGAAGAATTTTTTACATACAAATTATATTATAACACAAAGTCAACGATTTTGTAAATACATTAATTAAACATTTTTCAGAACAATGCCGAACGTTTGTTTTGTTACTAATAAACAAAAACATAAGCTATTGATTATTTGAAAAAAATATTATATAATATAAGTAGCTTAAAAAATCGGAGGACAAAATGGATATTACAATAAATGCACCGCAGACCGAAAGCAACTCAAACTCTGCCAAAGCAATGTCCCTTAACAATGGGCTGATATGGTTCATATGCTTTGTTCCGCTTATCGGCTTGTTTCTTGAAAACTATGCAAACTCTGCCACCGCAGGAGCGTTCCTGTGGATACTTGTTCCGCTGTTCATGATAGGCTGTTCCATTGCAGATTGCAAACAGCTTATAAAGCATGGCATTGATGCGGCACACCTTTTCAAATGGGTATGGCTAACGCCTTTTTATGTTTATAAGCGTGAAAAGCTTTGCGGCAGAGAGCGTTATAAAGCAATAATGTGTGGATTTTTCATTATCGCTGCACTGTTCATGAATGGTTTTACGCAGAGCATAAAAATAGACAACAACTATATGCTCGTATCCGCACAGAACAGTTATGTGCAAAGCCTTGACAACTTTTCGGGAAATTCATCAAAGGTAATCGGTGAGTGCATAGCTTCTTATCTAGGCGAGGACGCAAAGTGGGATTGCACAAAGAACGGTCACAACTACACAGTAACAGTAAAAGGCAAACATGGCTCTGATAACTACACTATTTCCTTTTTAATAGTATATGACGGCTTCACCTACAGAAAATTCACCATTACAGACGTGATAAAAAATAAAGTTTCACTACGTGACGATGAATTTAGTGCTGTATGCAAAGAAATATTCACAGAAGATAAAAGCGACACCGACAGTAGCAACGAAGAAAGTTCAAATTCACAAACAGAATAATTTCATGAGCGGACTTTGTTCCGCTCTTTTTGTTGTCAGTGTACATAAATGTGTACAAACTGATATGGCACGATTTGTGTATATGCACAAAGGTGATAAATTTGTCACTTTTCTATTGACTTTGCAAGGTAAAAGTGATATTATTGTCACATAAGGTGATAAATAAATCACCTTATATATGCAGCTGTTTAAATCACAAACTGCGATAAAGAAAGGGCACACACTTACCAATGTGATAAATCTTATCGTATCTTTGGGAACGCTTGCGCTGATCGCCATATGCATAACAAAGATGATATCCACGGTTGGCAAAAGAGATACAAATGACGAGCTTACTCAGCAGACAACAGCAAAGGTCAATCAGACTTTTATAACGTTCCTGTTCACGATTGCCTGCCTGTTTATTTCAGTTATGACTTTGTTTTCCGATATTTTAGGAAGATTTAAGGTAACACTAAACGAATATGTTATAACGGGCTTGATATGGTTTTGCTATGCGGTGTACAATTTTATAGGGCTGTATTTTGAAAGTAAGTTCGATGATGATGAGAACTAGAGGGATAAAAATGAAAGAGAAAAAAGAAAAGAAAAAGATAACTCTGAGAGAATATCACAAAAAGCGTATGGCAACAGGAATTGCAATACTTGTCACAGAGATATTTGAAAACACTGTGGAGCATTACAAGCTTGATAATACAACATGGGCGACGGTGATATTCGTTGTGTTGGCTGCTATGACGGCTTTATTTGCAGTAATATGGCTGTATGCAAGCTGTCAGAAAGTTGACAAAGAGGATGAAATGGCAAAAGAAAATATGCTCAAGGCACATCAAAGTATCACAAAAATGTTTTTGATAATATTAGCAGTGGCGATCTTTATATCAATGTTCTGGGAAGGAAGTATAACCATAAAGATAAACAGCGACAGACTATATCAAGTATGGTTTATATTCTGGTTCAGTTATATGACCCTTGAAAGCGGATTTTTCCTCCACCATGAGGGCAAGCTCAGCACCGATGAGGAGGACGAGTAATGCCGGAGCTAAAAACAAAACTCAAGGAATATCGTGCCAAGCTTGACATGAAGCAGGGTGACCTTGCCGAAAAAGTGGGCGTCAGGCGTGAAACCATCATACGTCTTGAAAAAGGACAATACAATCCGTCATTAAAGCTTGCAATGGATATTGCAAAGGTATTTGGTGTATCTGTAGAGGATATTTTTTCATTCGAAGATGAATAAAGCTGAAAATACAGTAAAGCAGACGGTTTGCAGGATTTTGGTGCAGAAGAAAAGCATATGCTGAAAATGCAAATACAGACATATAAGCACATATTCTAACGTAGACAGTTAAATATTGAATATACGTTGCTTATGCTATGATTATCTTTAGTTTACGCCATATTACTGTGTATATTAGTGTAAAAGGCAAAAGTGAAATGAATTGTGAGAAATCGAGAGAAATGGAGCAAAACGAAGAGAATTAAAGAGAATGAGGGATATAAATTAAAAATTCAGCGTTTTGGCTATTGACAATCGTGAAAAGCTGTTGTATAATAGACATCGTTGTGAGTTCACAGGGCGAAAAATGCGGCTGTGAACAGACTTTTTAAAATTCTGAATGGAGGAAATAATATGTCAACTTATATGCCAAAAGCAGGCGACATTACTCGCACATGGTATATTCTCGACGCTGAAGGTCAGTCACTCGGTAGAGTTGCTGCTAAGGCTGCTCACATTCTTCGTGGTAAGCACAAGCCAACTTACGCACCACACGCTGACTGCGGCGACCATGTAATCATCATCAACACAGATAAGGCTGTTCTCACAGGCAAGAAGCTTGATCAGAAGTCTTACAAGTGGCACACAGGCTGGATCGGCGGTCTTAAGGAGATCAAGTATTCAGATATGATGGCTAATCAGTCAGACAGAGCTATGACAATTGCTGTTGAGGGTATGCTTCCTAACAACACACTTGGCAGAGCTGCTGCAAAGAGACTCAGAGTATACAAGGGTGCTGAGCATAACAATGCTGCTCAGAAGCCTGTTAAATACGAACTGTAAGGAAGGAGCAATTTAGATGTACGAATCAAAGCAGCCATATTTCTATGGCACAGGTAGAAGAAAACATTCTGTTGCCCGTGTTCGTGTTTACGAGGGTACAGGTAAGATCACAATCAACGGCAGAGACATTGACGATTATTTCGGTCTTGAGACACTCAAGCTCATCGTTCGTCAGCCATTTGCTGTAACAGATACAATGGATAAGTACGATATCGTTTGCACAGTAACAGGCGGTGGAGTAACAGGTCAGGCTGGTGCAATCAGACACGGTCTTTCAAGAGCTCTTCTTCAGGCTAGCGATGAGTTCAGACCTCTCCTCAAGAAGGAAGGCTTCCTCACTCGTGACCCAAGAATGAAGGAAAGAAAGAAGTACGGTCTCAAAGCCGCAAGACGTGCTCCACAGTTCTCAAAGAGATAATCAGATACCTCAAAACTTGCGTATTTACGCACTTTGCGAGTGGTCAAAAACTCTTTGGTCAACATTTGGTCAATTCAAAACCTCCTTGTTCGCGCAGGGAGGTTTTTTTATTTGCCTTTATGCAAGGCACAGCTCAATCTGTTCGGCAGTTCGGGCTTTTGTTTTACGCAGAACATCAGCGTAGATGTCAGCAGTTACGTTCACATCACAGTGACCAAGATGCTCAGACACGACTTTCAGGTCGATACCGCTGTTTAAGAGCATTGTAGCGTTGCAATGACGGAGCTGATGAAGAGTCATATCCTCAAACTCCGTTCCTTTGGTGAAGCGTTTGAGTGACTGATAGACTGAATTACGGTCACGGTAGTTTCCTCTTGATGATACGAACACCATTTCAGGGTGAGTGAAGTCATCACCGAGGGCATATTTCAGCTTTTCGATATACTCTTTCTGTGCAAGAAGTACCTTTTTCAGCTCCTGCCCCATACCGATGATGCGGATACTGCTCTCAGTCTTAGGATCAGTCAGTTCATGCTTTCCGCCTATGTCGGTCAACGTGTGGTTTATCGAGATAGTGTTGTTCTCGAAGTCGATATCCTCCCAAGCAAGTCCAAGGCACTCTCCCGAACGCATACCCGTGTAAAGCAGAACCTTGATGATACGCTTGAAGTCCTCGTACCACGGCTTACTTTCGAGGTATTCCATGAACCTTTTGAGCTTGTCTTCCTCTAAAGCCTTGTTTTTACGACTTTTCTTACGTTTCGGCAGTATCACGTTACGGCAGGGAGTGTCACGAATGAAGCCCTGCTCTGCTCCTCTGCGGAAGATGCTCTGCACTATGACGTACAGTTTCTTAACTGTTGCAGGGTTCAGGTCATAGGACTGCATTATCTGCGTCAGCCTGGGAGCATTGATGTCCTTTACCTTGATGTTGCCAAGAACAGGCTCGATGTGGTTCTTGTACTGCCCCTTGTAGGTGTAGATCGTGCTTTCTTTCAGCTCCTGCGGAGCGTAGTTTGTGAAATACCAATCTGCAAGCTCGGAAAAACGCATATTTTCGTTCAGCTGAGAGTAACCTTTGCAGTGTCTCTCGAACTCGAAAGCGTACTCCTGGGCGAGCTTTTCGGCTTTCTTTGGTGTCACTCCGTCGGGCGGAGTGTAGGTTGTTGATTTTACAAGCTGTTTGCCGTTCATATCGCAGCCGACAAACACCCTGATGCGGAATGTGTTTCCGCGTTTTGTTATATTCGCCAATGTAAATCCTCCTAAATTTACACTACGGCATATCTCTGTATTTAGCATTGTAGCGCACTATTCTATCTTTGTCAAGTGCTTTCGGAGATATGCCGTAGCTTTTTTTCTTTTATTCTAACTCTGCATTTCTTGTTTTGTTAAACTTATACCGGGCAAAATCCTCCGCAAGTCCACAAGCGGATATGAACGCCCTTGCTTTCTGTAGATCACGGGATAGCTGATCTTCACGCTTGATGCGCTGTGCTTCGGCGTTCAGCTTCTTACGGCTAAGGTAATGAGCGTTCTCCTCTTTCTTCTTGTACTCCGAAAGCTCCGAGGACACCGCTTCAAACTTCTGCATCACAGCCCCAAGTTCCTGCACGGCAGTGTCACGTTCTTTTTTGAGCTTTTTGATGCTCTTCTCCATAGCAACATACTTCTTAGCGGTGTCGCTGAGCTTGTCATAGTCCTCTTTGGAAAGTGTGACCTTTTTGCTAAATACGGACTCCTTGGCTTCGATGCTTTCGATCTCACCTATGTTCACCTTTTTCTTTGCCAGTTTCTCAAACTCGGCAACTGTCTCATCACGCTCGGCGGTGAGTCTTTCGATCTCAGCATTGAGAGCATTTATCTTGTCCTGATGTTCGCCGTACTCCTCGACCTTATAACTGTAACCCCTGGACTTCTTCGGTTCGGAAATTTCAATGCCGTGAGCATTGCAGATATTCTTTAAAATATCCCACTCATTGTGTCTCCAACGGTCATTCGCTTTCGCATCATTTCCGAAGCCCATTTCCTCCATTGCTTTGTTCTTCGCATTGCAGACTTCAAGTCCACGAGTGAAGTGACCTACGGGGATATAATTGATGTGCAGGTGCGGAGTTGATTCATCAAGATGCAGCACCGCATTGAACACATAGAAGTTAGGATTTCTCGCCTGAAATCCCTCCATATATTCACGCAGACATTCAGTCGTTATCTCGGCATCAGGAGTGCCGACGCCAGTGTCTTTTCTTGTTCCGATATAAACGAGATGTTCGTAGAAGCTTTTTTGCTTGTTCGTGCCTGTAATAACACTTTTGCTCGGCAGGCGATTGAACAGGTGTTCAAAGTAGTTACCGATCTTACGATCCTTTCTTTTCTGATTAGCGTTGTATCTCTCAACCGCTTCATCGAAAAGCTGATGATAAGCATCACTCAGAGCCTGCTGAACGAACACAACATTGTTCAGTGTTCTGGAGCTGTCGATATTCTTGGCAGAGAACTCTCTGTTGTTATGTGAAAGGCTGCCTTTACCCTCGCACATCGAGATAGATTTTGTACTCATGTTATAGTCTCTCTTTCATAAAATTTTTTTCATCATGTAAGCCCTGACGGGCTTGAAGAATTACGCACAAGACAGAGCTTGTGCTACTAAGAACATTTACGCCCTGTCGGGCTTTGAAGAATTTCGCATAAGACGGAGCTTATGCTCCATATAGCCCTGATGGTCAAATTGGATTGCAACGATACGGAGATCGGCAACCCAAACGGTGCGAAGCACCGGATTTTACTTGCGGTGCGCCGCCAGTAACCCCAAAGCACTTTTGACAGCCGCCTACACGACTATCAAAAATGCCGGGGCTCTGCGAGGCTCTTATCGGCTGGCGGAGCAGCCGAAATTGTGGGTACGGTTATTCTGAATCGTACCCGTGAGAACTTCGGAAATCCGCATTACAATTTTGAAAAATCAGCTCTCATTTTTTCTGAAAATCTGCTATCTCAGCAACGATATTTTTCATGGAAAGCCGACCAGCTTTGTTGCAGTTTATGAACTCAAAACAAAGGTACCCTGCGTAGTCCAGATGATGCAAGGAATATACAAAACGCTCGTCACATTCTTCATTGGGAGAAGCAGGAGCAAATTCTCTCCATTCACGCATCCGCCACAGATAATCATTGAGTGTTCGCCACGCTGACTTCTCCCATTCTTCATAGGCTCGTTTTTCTCGGACTCGCTTCTGATATTCGGACACTTTTTCCGCAGTCGGAGCTTTACCGATTTCGATATGCAGAGCGTAATCATCGTTGAGCTTTTTCACAGCATCAATAGGCTTGTCCAATCCGAACATTTTCTGCGTGAAACCGATAACGTCAACGTGCGTTCCGCAGCCGAAGCAATGAAGAGCATCGGGATAAATTTTTGCAGAGGGAGTACGCTCGTTATGAAACGGGCAAAGTGCCATACCACCACGGGATATTTCAAGACCATATCCCTCCGCTACCGTTCTCATATCAATAGCAGATTTTACTTGCTCGAATACCGTCAATTCTGGAAATAGTTAAGCAGGTCAGCCTTGTTGACAAGTATCTTTCCACGAACACCTTCGCCTGTGCGGATATACTTGATCTTGTTCTGAGCTACAAGCATACGGACAGTGTGTTCGGAAAGCCCGCCAATAAGCTCGGTACATTCCTTGACGGTCAGCATCTTCACCTTTTCAGGTGCAGGAGCTTTGGTTGTTTCGGGGACTGCGCCCTCATTAGGCTCTCTGTCGTAAGCGACAGCGGTCATGAGTTCAAGTATCTGGTCGAGAAGCTGTTCTTTTCTTTCGTTTGTCATAATTAAAATCCTCATCTTTCTATCTAAGAGTTTTGTGTTTTATGAACTTTGAACATTTTGAGCATTTTGCAGTTTCAAAGTGTGCAAAATGCGGAAAGTTCAGGGTCATCATCTGTAAATGTTCGGGTTGATGATAACATCTGTTATCGTTTTGTTGTTTGTGCCCTTGCTTATGTTGCGGACGATATACCTGTATTCCTCCAGCATATCCATTGTCTCAGCAAAGTCGGCGGCGTTCTTAAATAGTGTGCATCTGCACAGCTTGTACAGGTCATTCTGCCTGATATTTGTGATGTGCTTGGAGCGTATCTTGTTTATCACACGTTCTGCCTTTATCGTTCCGTGGTCAACGTCACCGAGACTGTACGCATATATCGCCTGTTCACGGAAATACTCACCGATCTCGATAGCGTTACAGAACGTATCAAGCGTGACAAGGTTCTCTGCTGGCTCAACACCATTCAAAGCACACTTGATACAGTGAATGATACCGCACAGGCGGAGCAGTTCGCCGTGATACTTACCGCCCCAGTCTTTGCAGAATGCCATATCCGTGAGGAGCATCGGCTCAATACGCCTGTTGTAGTAATCTACGAACTCACCGTATGTCTTTTCGTCGAAATGGAGATACAGCTCTTTCTCGTCATTATAGGCGAACTTCTTACCGAGGAGCTTGTATATCAGCCGCTTGTAATTCTCAGCAACGGCTTCAGGAACAGCCTGCGTATCATATTTACGATAGCCGATATTGCTTACGGGGAAACAATACAGAAAACGTGCTATCAGTCCGCTGCCACGAAACACAGGATTATTTATCATGCTATCGAACATATAGGGCTGACACGCAAGACAGATGCTCATGTACGGCTTTTTCAGCACTATACTCGCCCTGGTCGCTCTGTCGCTGATATACGTTTCACCATTCCACGATTTCAGCAGGAGATCAAGGTTCGGTATATTGTTGCTATAACGTCCGCTGAAATTACCGAGCATTCCTGATTCATCGGATATCATCAGGAGTGTGCCGTTTTCTTCAAGCAGATTTACAAGAGATTCGGGCGTAACATCGTCAACAGCTATCCTGCGGAAGTTGCTCGGAGACATATTGCTAAGGTCTGTTTGCAGCTTGGCAATCTCCTCGGCGGTAACGTCTTTCTTCTTTTCAAGTGCTTCGAGCTTGCTCTCTAACAGCTTGTATTCTGCCTGCGCCGTGAAGATGTCCTGCTTGTTATGCTCGTTCCAGTCGTGAGCGAACTGTATATACGGTCGCTTGATAAGAGAGATAACAGGAGACTTCTTGAAGCTCGGCTCTGCTATCGTCAGGGTGTCGAGTACCAGCGGCTCAGTATGGTCACGCTTGGCCGACATACGGTACACGCCCGAAAAGCAGTAGCTCACCGCCGAGAGTATTGAAGTGCCTGCCATAGCAACGTCCGTTGATGTGGTAGTCGCTATTGCGTCTGCCATATCACCTATAATAGATGGAAGTGCGTTCACAGGGAACGGCAGGAGGTTTGTCCCGTCGGGACGGAGTGGTATGGGCTGAACCCACGTTGTTTCGTTGTTCAACTATCATCTTCCTTTCAGATGTATTTATAAAAGCGAATTTATATGTATATCGGTCAGCATCTTGTATGCAATACCGCTGTCAGCCGACCGTCGCCTGCTGACATGACCATTGTAACATTTCTTTCGGAGGTCCTGTGCGTGTATTGCGTATTTACGCAAAAGAATACGTATAATATTTTTGAATACGCTGTATATTACGCTATAATACGCATTATAATTGACATTTTGCGTGTGATATGTTATAATATCAGAAGATACCGAAAGCGAGGAGAGCGTATGGGAACTACGACAATTTACCGTATAAACGAAACAGACCGCACGATAAATATCGCACAGTCTGTTAATGATACTGATGAAAGCTTACACGGCGTAGTTTTGAATACAAGAATGTACACTTTTGATGAGCTGATGAATCAGCATAAAGTGTTCTGCGAACATACCGAGCCTTATGACGCTTTCAAGGACAGGCTCAACAGCGCCTTGCGTATTGACAAGAGCATTGAAGTCAGCACCGATGATATGATAGCAAGGTTTATAGCTGAATATGGGGAGAATATCTTTTTCAGAGGATATGTCAGCTCTGTTATTGAGTTCTATGACAAGGAGAGGCACGTCCTACTGAAACCGAATGAC
This sequence comes from Ruminococcus sp. RTP21198st1_G1_RTP21198_201120, assembly GCF_040924265.1. Lineage (NCBI taxonomy): Bacteria > Bacillati > Bacillota > Clostridia > Eubacteriales > Oscillospiraceae > Ruminococcus > Ruminococcus sp. RTP21198st1_G1_RTP21198_201120. The sequence goes on along the minus strand of NZ_JBCOMH010000016.1, from coordinate 44,074 downwards.
GTTGTTATCGCCAAGCTCAACAGAAGAAAGATACAGGACGAAGTTTCCCGAAAGCTAATGGAGTTCATGGATACGCAGTTCGCCCTGATGTGCAGTGATGCGTATTTCAGCCATAAGTCTACTATGGAGCATTTTATGATACAGTCCGGAAGAACGATAGTTGCTGCCGATGATTATACATTCAATGTGTTCCGTGAAAGCGACAATTGCCTGCTTACCATCCTTGCAGAGATCGGGCAGCTCGTTCATCATAACAAGTGGATTGTCTGCGAGTGCGGTTTCTGTCATAAGCTGTTTCTCGGAACGGAAAGAGAAGTCTGCTGTCACTCCGCCGAGTGCATCGAAGCACAGAAACAGCAGAAGGAAGCCATATACAAGGAAAATACAAAGGCATACTCAGCCGTGAAGCGAGATTATGATGCTTATGTCCGCAGATATAAGAAGGTTCTCGTTGAAGCAGGTGTTGAGAAGTATCACCCTGCCGAGTTTGACGAGTTTATACAGGCGAAGCAGGAACGTATGGAAGATATGGACAAGCTCAAAAAACGCCTGATACGCAACGGTCTGCCGACCAAGGAGCTTGAAAAACTCAGTGCTAAGTATAAGACGGAGATAAAGGCTATTGCAGAAGAGCTTGTTGAGAGGTTTGGGAAGAAGAGGTGAACTTTGACTCCGGTGGGTTCAAAGTTAAAATATTGATATCAAAAAACATTTTATAACAAATATTGACTTAGATTCTATACCATGTTATAATAATACAAATAGCGATTCTACGCTAGGTATCGCTTGTTATGATTGTGGAGGTATAGGAGAATGAAACAAGATAAATCAAAGTGGATAGCTTTCTTTACTCAGCAAGTTGCTACTGAAAAAGAAAAGATTTGTTCCAGATATAAAAACTATAAAGATCAAGCAAGTGCAATCAATCAGTTTATAAATGATATACGTGATAATTCAATTCGCTCCTTGAAAGCACATTCAAATGAATTAACCCAGTCTGAGTTACTTGATGAAATCCTTATTATAACATATGCTTCTTATATAGTGATGCTTGATGCAAGAAATTCAGTATGGCCTTATGAATACATGGCTTTTGCACGACGTATTGGTGAGTTATGGGAGCCGTTCTGCAAACTGCCTTTCGAATATCCAATAAAAAAACTGACAATTATCTCTCCACCTGATTTCAATAAAGTTCAGGATACCATAAAGAAGGATGCTACGAATTATATTGATAGTTTAAAGCTAGATCAAGAAACAAAAGACGAATTAAAGCGTCACTATGCAATCCCGTGGACAATGGTTGATAGTGGTGGAATCAAACTCGGGCTTGATCTCCATTTTGAACAAGATGGCATTCATTACAACTGTGATTTCAAAAGCGGGTTTAGTTCAAATGAAAAAGGCAATACAAACCGCTTGTTACTTGTTGCAAGTATCTATAATTCACTTGGAGAAATTGAAAAAACGATATTGTTTGTAAGACAACCAGAAGATGATAATAATCACTATCTTCAGACTTTGAAAAACTCTCCCTATTGGGATGTATACTGTGCAAACGATGGCTACGCTGCAATGAAACGATTCACAGGTTTTGATATGCGTGAATGGCTTGATAATAACGTCGATTGGGAAAATGATATAAGCAGTGAATTAAGGGAGCATCTTGAGAAAAATGATCTTTTGCGCTACTTGACATGGTAAGCCTAATGTGTTATACTTAAGTCAAGGCTTAAGTATAACAAGTGAGGGATATAAATATGAAAGATCAGTTTTGTTCGTTTTATACCAATTCAGAAGATATTACATTTTATATGTCTTCGCGATTAGGGATACATGATGGTGATATTATTTTAGAACCATCAGCCGGAGAGGGTATATTCATAGATGAGATACTTAACGCCAAGAAGCAAGTTCACATTGATGCTTTAGATATCAATGATGATGCTATTTCAGTTTTGCAAAAAAAGTATGATGATAATCCTGATGTTGATGTTCGTAAAACTGATACGCTATTCGATCCTCAACTCGATAAATATGACATATCGCAATTATGGTTAAAGCAAACGGACACATTGTTGGATGAACAGTTAGATTTTTTCAACTCTACAGGTGGATATTATACTGGCGTTATAGGCAATCCGCCGTATGGTGCTTGGCAGGATTATGAACGACGTGATCAATTAAAAAAGAAATATGTCGGACAGTACGTCAAAGAAACCTATTCTTTGTTTTTATTGAGGTGCATATCTGTATTAAAACTAAACGGAAGATTATCTTTTATTATCCCTGATACGTTTTTGTATGTTAATATGCACACAAAGCTTCGTGAGCTTTTATTGAAGAAAACGAAAATTGAGGAAATCATTATTTTTCCGTCAAAGTTTTTCCCTGGCATTAGTTTTGGATACTCTAATTTATGTATCATTACTTTAGAACGAAGCGAAATGCAAGACGCAATCAACAATTCAGTAAAGATATATAGAGGATTTAAAAAATCCGAGGAATTTCGTCAGTTAATCGCAAATGATACATTGCCAGCTTACATAGAGCAGTTTAATCTTAAACAAAGTGAGGTCTTATCTAATCCTCAACATAGATTTGTTTTCGCTGATAATCAAATAGTTTCTTTATTAAGGGAAACCACAGTCAATCTTGGAGATGTTGCAGATGTAGTAACAGGTTTCTATACAGGAAATAATACTAAATTCATTAAAGCTGCATCAAATGCTGTAAAAGGTGCAAAAAACTATGAGGTTATAGATCCAAGTATGATTGTAGATAATTCTTCTACTGATGGAGCATCAGACCTATCCGAAGCATATATTCCATTTATAAAAAGTGCATCTGATAAACGATATATTCGTAGTCGTGAGGATTGGTATGTGCGCTGGGACAGCGAAACTGTCTCCTTTTATAAAGCTGATAAAAAAGCTCGATTCCAGAATTCCGAGTATTATTTTAAGACGGGTATCGGAATTCCTATGGTTAAGTCAAGTAGAATTAAGGCTTTTTTGATGCAGAACCGAGTATTTGATCAATCAATCGTAGGGATATTCCCTAAAGACAAAACAAAGCTTAATTATATATTGGCATTAATGAACTCTGATATAATCAATCAGATTATACATATCATCAATCCAACTGCTAACAACTCTGCTAATTATATAAAGCTTATCCCTTATATTGAGCCATCTTCGATGTTATTAGATGAAATTAGCGAAACGGTTGACAGAATTGTAGAATTATCAGAAAATATAGATGATAAGACTATCAAACAAATGGAAGATAAAATTGATTCTATGATAACGAGCATTTACTTAGTTTCAAGTCATAAACAAGCAAAATAAATATTTGATCCAGTGATAATCGAACCTGAATTAATGATATTTGTTAGAAATTTCAGTTATGTTTAATGAAAGGAGTACTTATGAAAGACAAAGAAACTATTGTTTTTCTTCACCTGAGTGACATACACATTGGTAAAGAAAAAGATATAAGTGATGAACATATTAGGAAGATAGTTGATTCGCTAAAAAGCTACAAGTCTATTAATATTAAAAATGTCATTATCATCCTTTCTGGTGATATTACATATTCTGGCGACGCTTCACAGTTTTCAAATGCAAAAAAACTTATTGGAAGTTTATTAGTTAGCCTTAACAAGGTCTTTAAATGTAGCTGCACAGTGTTAGCTGTTCCTGGAAATCACGATGTTAATCATGCTGGATCACCATTGAACGTAACATTGCTTAAAGACAATAAGTATTCAGAATGTGAAGTGGGGGAATATAATAAACTTAATTCATTCTATAATTTTGCTCGTCTCAATAAATGCTTTGAGCATTCGGAAATATACTATGACATACGTAGACTTTCAATTGGCAACTGCAAAATCAAAGTGAATCTAATTAACAATGGGATTTTTTCAACTTGCGATGAGTACAAAGGGCTTCTGTATTTACCAAATGATTACATTGATAAGCTTTCAGATAGAGAAGATGCTGATTTTGTTATATCAATAATGCATCATGCACCGGATTATTATAGAGATGATATAAAAAATCGAGTAGAAGATACTATTGTGAAGAACAGCGATATACTTTTTCATGGTCACGAGCATTACAATTATAGTAAACAGACTTCATTTAATGGTTCAGATTGTACAGTCATTCAATCTGGCGGCTGTTTATGTAATAATGGGAATTGGGATGATAGTTCGTATTTGGTAGGATTACTGGATACCGAGTCTCTAAAATATGAATATTATAAGTATACGTGGAATAGTAGTGCCAAACAATACGAACACGATAGTGGGAAAAAGGCACAAGTCAAGCCGCAAAAGCCCGACTTGAAAATAACAGAAGATTTTCAGGAGTTTATTCATGATGATAATGAGGAAAAGTATTATGTTTTTCCTTCAATTATTTATCATGGCAATAAATCTACTGAGAATTTTTTAATTGAAACATCCAGCTATTTTGAGGAAGAATTACAAAAACACAGATATTCTATTATTGTTGGAGCTGGAAATGTTGGAAAAACCACACTATTAAAGAATCTATTTTCTTCTTTTGCAAAAAGCCATTATGTTCTTTATGCCAGCCCTGAGAAACTTCTTGAAAAGAGCAAACATAAAAGACAGAATATCGATAAACTAATCAAGGCTCTTTTTGAGGATATATATGGTAGTAGCAAAAGTGAATGGCAGGCGTTTGAACAATCTGACACAACTGATTGTATATTTATGCTTGATGACTTTGAACAAATCGATGGCATAAACATTAGTAACTTTTTCAAATCACTAAGCGGTAGATTTGGCACAATCATTATAACTAATACTCGAATAATTGATTTTGACACATCTATTATCAATATTGACGAAAAAGAAACTATAGCAAAATTTGAGATTAAGGCACCTGTAGGCCATAAGCGCAGAGAAATAATAAGAGCTGTAGCGTTAGATAAAGCCGATGACAAATCAGAACAAAATATTGAGAATATTGTTAAGCAAGTGGATCGAATTATTAAAACACAACTTAACATCATTCCGCCAGAGCCATACTACATTATTCAAATGGCAGAAAACTTTATGAATCATGTAGGTGAAGCTATATATAAAAGCACTAATGCCTTTAGTAAAGTTTTTGAAGCAAATCTAACTAATAAGATTGATGATGCACTAAAAACTAATACTAAGAATAGAAATATTACAGTTGATCTTATGTATGTAATATTTAGAAAAATAGCCTATTACATTCATTTTAATAAAGCATATCCTGTAAAAAGATGTGAGATTGGAAAAATAATTAAAGAATATAATGCTGAATATGGGAATAATCTTGAAACTGAAGACATAATCAACATTGCAAAAACTGCAAAAATTATATCAGATACTGAAGAAAGTCGTGAAGAATACAGATTTAGAAACAAAAGTATTCTGGCATATTTTGTTGCAAAAGAGATCGTTGCGAGAAAAGATGTTGCTGGCTTGGAAGATGTAATAAATAAGGCTTGTATAAACATTTGTACAGATATCCTTTTATTCGTTATATATCTAACTGATGAGACTTCAATATTAAGTCAAATAATGTCTTCTATTAATAGAACAGTAGTCGAAGATACATCGTGGGATGAATTCAGTATACCTAATAAGGTTCCTATGTTCATTAAAACTTCCAATCAACTATCTGTTAATACAAAATCAATTAATAAAAAAGAAGAAAAGAAACAAATTGAAAGATCGGAAGAAACAGTAGAGGAATCAATGGTAAAAGAGTTCAAAATAAGGGATATATATGATTGGGATGACTCTATTATTGACGAGTATAATAATAAATTGTTCCGAATGATGTCCTTACTTCAAATTATCGCAAAATCCCTTCCTTGCTTTGAACATCTTTTGAAAAAAGATAAAAAGAGTGAACTGATTCGCTTATTGTATACGCTACCAAACAGGATATTTATGTTTTGGTGCAACTTTATTGAGAAACACTACGAAGACATCATAAAAGAATTAAAAACACATCCATATTTTACAACAAAGAAACCTCAAATGAGAGAAAGTGACATTGATCTAAAAGTGAGGTCATCATTTGCACTATATTCAATGGATTTACTATTGAACCTTTACTATATTCCCGTTTTGAATGCTGCCGGAAAAAACACTGTACAATTTTTGAACAGCGTTGAATTCTTCGACTATAGAGAAAACCCAACCTATCAATTAGAACATCTGATGTTTGTGGAGCAAATACAAGATTCAAATGAATTTGTATCATCTGCATTGGCTTTACAGAAAGATTATAACGAAAAAGTTTCTTCGTATCTTTTACAATGCATTGTTCGTCATGGGCTTATAACACGTAATGATACACGTGAAAATACAGACAGACTGGAAAGCAAATTCTTTCCTAAAGCAAAGAAGCCCCTTCTAATTGAAAGGGCTAAAGATAAATATTCAAAAAAGTAGTAACGTGCAAGTCCTGCCCTTGCTGGTCGTTATTCACTGGGTAAACGACCTATTCCCAAGTGAATTGAATGCATATCATCTCGCTACGCTGACGTTACTACATTATAAGTATACTCTATTGGTTGTGATTTTATTCATATAGTACTTGTTTTTCAAAAAACGGCTGCACCCGAAGGCACAGCCGTTTATCCTCAAATATAAACCATACACTCAAACACAGCTTCTCTCGCCATGTAGACGAAGCAGTTCTCCAGACCGAGTATCTTCTCGGCATCACCGCTGAGGACAGCTTTCTTATAGCAACTGTCGGTCTGCTTCCAATGCTCCACCTGACGGAAGATAGCTTCACTGACTTTTAGTTTCATATCATCAAGGTACTGAATGATCTTACCCTCGTTGACGAGCCTGCGAAGCCTATCGGGGCATTTGCTGTCAGAATAATGAAGATGATACCTGATGAAGTCGGTGTGGTAGGTCTTGCTCTCCTCGGTCTGCGTATCGGCATTGAAGTGAGTGACGGTCACGGTATTGGTATCAAGTCTCCACAACGGAACGTATTTCTTTTTCAGCTGATTGTATGCGGTCTGTTCGCTCTTGTATCTGCTCATACCGTCCACCTCACTTAATTGGCTTTATCATTTCAAGGACGAGTTGTGCGCCGACCTTGAAGCCCTTGCGGAATTCGTTGCGATTGGAAAGATTGTGCAGCTCAATGTCCGCTGACTGATACTCGTTAAGAATATCGGTGCTGTCGGGATAGGCTTTCTTCAGTTCGGCTTCTGCCTTGACGAGTCTGTCGAGGGCGACTCTGTATGCTCCGTCCGTATCCTCAATCTCGGTTAGGTGGAACAGGTCATAATCGTAAAGTTCATCGAGGATTGTTCTGCTCATAGTTCACACCTCCTCATTTCCGCTGAAATAAGACAGCAGGCTTTCCTTGTTGACGAGATACTTGCCACGGACACCCTCACCTGTTCGGAACGCTTTGATCTTGCCTTGTGCTATCAGCATACGGATAGAATGCTCGGAGATACCTTCGATCAGCGCGGTACACTCCTTGATAGTCAGCATTCTGACCGACTGTGCAGGAGCTTTGACAGGCTTTGATGATGTTGCAGGCTGTTCCTGCACTTCTTCCTCGGCGGTCAGTTGAAGCAAGAGGTTAATGATTGTGTTTACGATCTCACGTTTTTCTGCTATTGTCATAATGATCTTCCTTTCGTGGGCGGAGTTCTCAAAGGCTCTCACCACAGTTCTCAAATTTAGTACAGAGATATGCAATAGCGTGGTCAATTAAGGTCAAGTAGTGGTCAACTAAGTTACAAGAGAGCGGCAGAGACTTTGAAATCCAGCAGAACCGCAGTTCTTGTAACTCAATCCAAACGCCGTATTTACGGCACTTTTTGAAGAAAAGGATAATTTAAGTGAAGATGCCTGAATACCAGTTCTGGGTTAGCCGAACATTCGGGGTAAACTCCAAGAGATAATTTTATCCCTATTGGGAGCACTCGAAATCACGTATTTACGCTGTTTTGTTCGGTTTGGGTTTATCTGAAATATGGTGAATTTGGGGCGGTAACTAACACGTAACTAACGGGTAACTAACAAAAATCAAGGCATTCATCGTTTGATGGATGCCTTAAATATTTTAATTGTCACGAAAGGATGTGAACAAAATGTATTATATCAGCAAAGTACGCATACAGCGATTTCGTTCAATAATGGATATGGAATTCAATATTTCAGATTATAGTATGCCTGTAGCAATTTGTGGTCAAAATAATGTAGGCAAAACTAATACATTAAGAGCTATTAATTTATTCTTTAATCCAAATACTTTTAATCCTAATACTGATATTCCCGAATTGAAAAAAGCTCAACGTGGTGGTAGTTACTATCCTAAAATAACACTTGACTTTAATTCAGTAGATAATCATTCTCCCAAAATGAGAATAATAAGGGATTTTTCAAATATTGAAAATGACGACGGATTAAAAGGGTACTCACTTCGAAGAGGCAACACTCATCAGTTAACGGTTGATGAGATAAATGATTTTATCTCCAAAATCGAATTTCGTTTGATCAAGTCCATTGATGTAAACATTCCTAAACTGGTAGATGATTTAACAAGTGATATGCTTGATATTAAATTTGATAAATCAAGATTTGTAGCCGCAAAAAAAGATTTAAAGGATGTTTTTGAAAAATATACTGACTTGCTACAAGAAATATTGAATTCTTTCTCTTCGGAAATATCTGATACATTTCATATTTTTAAAGATAATTGGAATGTATCATTCAATGTTCCTAAAAAATCTGATAAATTTAGAGATATTATTTCCGATGATGTTGACTTAAAAATCGACGACAAAAGCGGTATGGGTGTTTCAAACAAAGGATCGGGTTTACAAAGATTAGCTATTATTTTACTAAATATAGAATTAATAAAACGAATATCTCCAAGAAAGAAAAGCTCTTATATATTATGTATTGATGAACCGGATATATTTCTTCACAGTGGATTACAGAAAAAGTTATATCAGTTTATACTTGATAGTGGATTTCAAACAATTTATACAACCCATTCTGAGCACTTTATTGACAAGAATTTACGCAATATTGTGTTTTTAGAGGGGTTGCTTAGTCATAAATTTAGCAAAAGGAAAAATAAAGAAATATATTATCTTGATACAAATATCGTTCCGTTAAACACTGAAGATGGTTATAAAAAAATATGTGAACATTTAGGAATAGAACCTGTTCTTATTTCAGATCCTGTTCTCGCTAAATACAACATTATCGTCGAAGGCGAATGCGATGAAAAATATTTATTTAAGCTGGCAAGTTATTATGGAATTAATCATAGCGAGATTAAATTTATTATTGCCGGCGGGGTAAATCGAATTAATCCTATGTTAGATGTATATAATTCTTTTTCTGCCAATCAATCTGACAAACCTATTGTTCATGTACTGTATGATGATGATGTCGCTGGACGACCAGAATATGATAGAATAAACTCGCTTTTAAAGAATCAAAATAATTTTAAAAATATAGATATAAAGCCGTTTATCATAAAAAACTATTCAGGACAAGCATCACATAATGGCAATTATGAAATAGAAGATTTAATGTATCCAGAAATAATTTGTTTGGTATTAAATCTATTTTTAGCACAACACAACATGACACAGATTGAAGCAAGTAAAGTGATTTCAACTAATTGTTCAAAACGATTCATCCGAAAAGGAATATTAAATGTATGTGAAATGTATACCAGTTTATTAAATCCTGATGAAACCTTATCTCCCCAGCAAACACAAGTTAAGGGAGAAATGTGTGAATTGTTTGATATTTCAAATCCACAAATTAAAAACACACTTGATCAAGCTCGTATAGATCATCCAAATGTCGAAGAGTTTGTTCAAGGTATATTTAAATTTGAATAATTATTTTCAAAACAAAACCGCTGAGGGAACAATCCATCAGCGGTTATTTTTATACCTATATTTTATTGATAGCCTCCAACAACTACTGCACATTAACGTGTGTATAGACCTTCTCGGTCAGTGACATAGCACCCGAATGACCGACGATCTTCTTAACCAGCGTAGGCGATACCTCTTTCTCAGTCATCATAGAGATGCAGGTGTGACGGGTATCGTGGGGCTTGTGTGAGCAGCCGATCAGCTCCATAACAGGTGTCCAGTAGGAATCGTAGAAGTTGCGGTAGATAAACTGCTTGCCGTCAGGAGTATGGAGCAGATATTCGTTGCCGTCCTCGTACCACTTCTTGAAGAACGGATAAGTCCTGTCGTGTATCGGAACAACACGGATACCGCTTTCTGTCTTGCTCTCCGCCACCTTGAAGCAATGCTCTTCGATGTTGACATTCTCACGTTTCAGGTCAAGCAGCTCAGACACACGCCCTCCACTGTATATCAGCATCAGGACAATCTGTGCGTAGAAATTGCTTTCTTGCACCCACAGAGCAGCAATTTCTTCCTTGCTGAAAGGAGAACGGTCTGTCTTGTTCGGGTTCTTGTCCTTGAACTTGATAATATCCACATACTCAGAGTAATCTTTCATGCAGATCTCATACTTCATGGCATACTAATACATCTGGCTGAACAGTACTTTCAGCTTACGGAGTGTGGGATAGTTCTTACCGCAGTTGTCCACAACGCCCTGCAAGTCTGTTAGCTATAATTCCTTGAATACTCTGTCGTGCAGGGGTTCACAGGTATTATACGATGCTTTGTAGGCTTTGGCGTTGCTGTCCGAGATCGTGGGGAATTTTTCTGCCGACCACTTCTCAAAGACTTCAGCAAAGGTGATTTTGGAAGCTTCAATGTCATAGGGATTCTTATTGTAGTCCATGAGCATTTCAAGCCCTTTAGCCCTGGTCGGAGCATAGCCGATAGTGATGTACTGCTGTTTACGCTTGCCTGTTTCGGTATCAATGTCCCAGCCGACTGTCTTGCGGACGATGTATGGATTCAATGCCAACAACTTAAGCGTAATTGGCATTGCACCCCTCAGACCCCGAATCTGAATAAAAGAAAGAGAGATTTTTATGAGAAGAAAAACGAATAAAAAAGCAGAAAAACAAGCGTAACATATTCCTGAAAATCAGAGTAACTGAGGAAAAGCTTGAAGCGTTCCGGCGTAAGTATAAAAACAGCCGCTGTAAATCATTCAGCGACTTCGTAAGGAGATGTGTCTTTGAAGGTCTGATCCTGCATATCGATAAAGAAAAATGCAGGGACTCTATTCGATGTTAAACAGCATCAATAATAATGTCAATCAGATCAAAGTCCGAGTCACGACAAACGATGACACTTACGCCGATGATTTCAAGGAGATCGAGGAACGAATTCTTGAGATATGGAGGATCCTGTTTTTCTTTCAGAAGCTTGCTCCAAGGGAATAGAATTCAAGGCATTATGCACTGACAAAATAATAATTCTTGCTACGCATTTCACAAGAATTATTACAATCATCCCGTAGAGCTAGACTCTGGAATATTTATCCGCTATAATGGATTCACAACAATGATTTATGGAGTCGATTTTTATGTTTAAAATACCTGAACTCGCAATGCCGAGAACACGCAAGGTCACGACCATCTGCGACGGTAAGAAAGAGGTCTGGGACGATTACGAAGAAACGAAGAATTTCTTTCTCAGGCAGATGATGACTACATAGGGTGAGGAACGTGACCGAGCAGAGTGCGTTTACATTCAGCTCATACATGGGCTGGATGAGTGTACGGACGAGGATGAATAAACAAAACAGAGGGCATTGTTTTAACCGACAATGCCCTCTAATCATAATTTATACTTTTTCTATTATGAAAGGTCAAACATTTTACCAATTATAAATTGACTTAATTATAGTCATGTGGTATAATGTATGTAATTAAGTTGGATACAACTATTGGAAAGGAGAGCCAAGTATTATATGAAAAACAACGGAGATATTGTTCGCTTCTTCAAAGATAAAGAATACATAATGCTTGATAATGATTTGGGCGGCGGCTCCTTTGGAAAAACCGTTTTGCTTAAAGACCCATTCATTGATGATGTATTTGTTGCAAAAAAATATGAGCCAGCATTTAGTGATGAAGACGAGAAGAAAAAATTCTATAAGAATTTCCTTGATGAGATTAAGATCATGTATAAGCTTAACCATCATAATATAGTTAGAATTTACAATTACTACGCTTATGAAGATATATATACTGGCTTTATCATTATGGAATACATTGATGGCGAAAGTATAGAAGAATGGTTTGAAAACTGTTCTATGGGACTTACCAAATCTTCGTCAAATGAAATCTTTATTCAATTGATAGATGCGTTTGACTACCTACAGAAACATGAGATCATTCATAGGGACATTAGAGAAGGCAATATTCTTATAGATAAAGACGATAATGTAAAAGTCATAGATTTCGGTATTGGCAAAGTGATTCAGCCTGGTGATACTATAAAAGATAGTTTGTATGCAGATATAAATAGAGCAAATTCGGATACATTGCCTGCGGAGTTTTATAGTGGAATATATACATCATCAACTGATATGTTCTATTTAGCAGAGTTAATTAACCGCTTGTTGACTTTATATCCTTGTTCAGAGTTTAAGTATCAACATATTGTAGACAAGATGATGTCAAAACAGCCAGCGGATAGATATTGCTCATTTAGTGAAATAAAAAAAGACATTGAACAGGGAGCTTTCTATTCATTATCCATAACAGATGACGAAAAACGTATATATAGAGATTTTGCAGATTCGCTTGATTATGTAATCGGTGTATACGGAGAATCACCAACATTCACTTTTGATAGTAGCAGTATCATTTCTAAGCTTGAAACGGTACTAACCAACAATATGTTTGAAGATTTTATCAGCAACAATCTGGATGTTATACAGGCTTTTGTCAATTGCAGGTGTACGTATGACAATGAATACGGAATCTCCGTAGACAAAGTCCGTGAATTTGTTGAGTGGTTAAAACGTGTGTCAACGACTAAGCGAAATATCATTATTTCTAATATAATCAATAAAATAGCAAATAAAGAAATAGATGTATTTGCTATTGATCCACCATTCTAATCACAAACTAAACATGATGAAAATTGTTAATCATCGTCACAAAACTCACAGGGTAACAAACACGTAACTAACAAAATAGCCTTAAAACAACGATATAACGTGGTTACACTTTATCAAAGAGATAATTTCATTCTCATTTATCAAACCGTTTCGCAGAAATGCGAAGCGGTTTTTTTATACCCGATCCTAACTGTCAAAATGCACAATCAAAACATCTGTTCGTTGTCAATTTAGCTGAATATCCCCATGCTTATTGTAAATAACAACAAAATATGATATAATTATTGCTGATAAATTAACTTTTAGGAGATAACTGCTATGACGAATGAATACATAAAACCGCCCGTTGAGATACGCTACAAAAATGAACTCGACGCCTTGAAAAGTGTTGATATTGGCAAAAAGCCTGAGAATTGGGTGCTGTCGCCAAAGGCAGTGCGAACATTTATATTAGGCGGAATCATCAAAACTGCCGATGGCAAAATGCAGATAAAGCGCAAATTCTATGGCAATGACGCACTTGTTGAGCGCTGTATAATCACCCTCGCTGGTAACCGTGGACTTATGCTGGTGGGTGAGCCAGGCACTGCTAAAACTATGCTCTCTGAGCTTCTCTCTGCTGCTTGCTGCGGCATAAGCACGAACACAGTTCAGGGTACGGCTGGAACTACCGAGGATATGATAAAATATAGCTGGAACTATGCCATGCTTCTTTCAAAAGGTCCGTGCCGTGAAGCCCTTGTGCCTGCTCCCCTGCTCATAGGCATGGAACAAGGCATTTTCGCACGATTTGAGGAAATAACTCGTACCCCTGCAGAAATCCAGGATAGCCTTATTTCTGTAATGAGCGACCAGATACTCAATATCCCTGAGCTTGAAAACGAAGGACTTGTTTTCGCCAAGCAAGGATTTAATATAATCGGTACTGCAAACACCCGTGATAAGGGCGTAAATGAAATGTCAGGTGCTTTGAAAAGGCGTTTCAATTTTGAAACTGTCGAGCCTGTTCGTGACGTAAGGCTCGAAAAGGAGATCATTATCCGTGAAGCACAAGACCTTGCAAAAACAGGTCATATCGACCAGCCTATAGACACCGACGCTGCTGAACTTCTTGCTGTCACATATCATGAGCTTCGTGAGGGCGTTACCTCAGAGGGAACAAAGCTTGAAAAACCAAACGCCGTTATGAGTACAGCCGAAGCTGTGTCCGTTTTCTATCAAACTATGAGCAGTGCATATTATTATGGTGACGGAAAAACTGATCTCAAAGAGCTTACGCAGAATCTTTTAGGAGCAGTTTGTAAGGAAAACAAAGACGACCTTGAAAAGCTTAAAAGCTATTTCAGGATCGCTGTTAAGGAAAAAAGTGCAAGTGAGGGAGGCATATGGACAGAATATCTGGATACAGCCAAGTATCTGAAATAATACCTTTCGACTATTCTCAGCCATTTATGCTTTTTCCTGTAAGACACCACAGCCCTGTCTGCTCGTGGCAGCTCATCAGAGCAATTAAAGAATATCAGCCCGATGTCATACTTATAGAGGGTCCTGAAAACGCCAATGATATGATAGGTGTGTTGACGGACGAGAGAACAAAACTCCCTGCGGCTTTCTATTATTACTACAAGGACAGAAAAAAGTTTATCAGTGATGAAGCCGAAGACTATAAATGCTACTACCCTTTTATCTATGCTTCACCTGAGTATAACGCTCTGAAAACAGCCGCAGCCATGGATATAGAAGCACGCTTTATAGATCTTCCCTACAGCGAGATACTTATTACCACCGCAGAAAATAAAGGCCTTCGCAGTAATAAGGATAAACACAGCTACACTGATGACAGCAGACTTATATACAGCAAATTCTGCAAAAAGCTTTGCGAGAAAACAGATCTAAGGACCTTTGAAGAGTTCTGGGAGAAGTATTTTGAGATAGAGGGGCTCAGGTTATCTGTACAAGATTTTGTACAGCAAATGTACACCTACTGCATTATCACACGAAATGACGAAACAGAAGATGATCTTGCGGCAGACGGCACTCTTGCAAGAGAAAACCATATGGCTCTGCGTATCAAAGAAGCACTTAAAGATAACAAAAAAGTCCTTGCTGTAACAGGCGGATTCCACAGTTTGGGACTTTATGAGCTTTTGAAAAGTGATAATATCCAAAAAGAAAAGCTTCACAAGCTCTCTCAAAAAGATGAAGGCTGTTTCCCTGTAGCTTATTCTTATGAAGCAGCAGACGCTCTCAGTGGATATGCCTCTGGTATCCAGCGTCCTTATTTTTATGATTGCGTGATGAACAAGCTAATCCACTGCGATGACCCGGCAGGTGTTTACAGCGACACAGTTCTTGACCTGCTCATAGGTACAGTGAGAGCCTGTGATAAACATGATATCCCAGTGTCAATGGCTGACGCTTCCGCAGCGCAGTCTATGATGAGTGGACTTGCCGCACTTCGTGGCTGTCATGAATGTGGACTTTACGAGCTTGAGGACGCCATAACCTCGTCATTTATCAAGGGAGAGAAAACAATATCCTCCGCCCTGCCTATCGACCTTATGCACAAACTTGCCACAGGCGACAAGACAGGTCATATAGGTGATATAAACCACGTTTCTCCGCTTATCGCTGATTTTGAAGAACAGTGTAAAAGGTTTCGACTTAAAATAAAAACAGTAACCCCTAATAAGACGGAAGTTTCACTTTTTACCACTGCAAACGGCATGGAACTAAGCAGATTTTTCCATAGAATGGTGTTTCTAGGCACAGACTTTGCCCAGCGAACAAAAGGACCTGATTTGCATAGGCGAAAAGACAGAAGCCGTGTCCGTGAAGAATGGGTATACAAAAAAGTTCCTGCCACAGACGTTGCTCTCATAGACCATACTGCCGACGGCTTCACCATTGAAGAAGCCTGCCGCACCTGTGCTTCAAGAACACTTCGCCATGAAAAGCACTGTGATGTTGCGGCGCATATCCTTGTGGACTGCTTCCAAATGGGCTTAGAACTCTCTGATGATGACAAAGCTTGTGCCGAGAACATTCTTAACTCAGACGGTGACTTTTTCTCTGTAGGCAGAGGTCTAAGGCATTTTATCACTCTTATGGAACTCCAACAACTTTATAATACCGAGTTTTCCGCCGCAGAAAATTGTGCAAAGCGGTGCATGACAAGGATAATCACAGCACTGCCTGATATGGCGTCGGTGAAAGACGACCACATTGCAGAATGTGCAGCGATAATGTACGCAATGCAGAAAGCTGTCACTGACGGCTTTAGAGAATATCGTCATGACTATGAAAACGCCATGCTTTCCCTCTGCGGCAAATCTGATAAAGACCCATTTGTTTACGGCACAGCACTTGGCATACTTTATGCCTTTGACCCCCACCGCCGCAAGCTTGCTGAACAGGCAATGTCAAGCTATCTCAAAGGCGACAGGAATGTTCAGATACAAGGAGCGGAGTTTCTTCACGGACTTTTCAATGCCGCCCGTGATATCATCATGACGGACGATTCTTTCATCAGAATGACAGACACGCTTATCTGCGGACTTGACTATGACGATTTTATAGAAATACTTCCCTCCATGAAGCTTGCTTTCAGTTGTTTCACTCCATATGAAATACAGCAAACAGCCACCGCTGTCGCAAAGCTTTATGACTCTGACAGTGCTGAGCTTCTTGTGGAAAAACCTATAAACGAAAGGCTATATAGCTTCGGTAGGGAAATAGATAAAGAGATAGTTAAACTTTTGTCTGAGGAGGAAAAGCCATGACAGATGAAAACAAAGCCATATTCGTCAACCGCTGGCGGCTCGTGCTGGGCGGAATGTCTGACAAAAGCCTTTCCTTTACCGGTGACAAAGCAGAGATAATAACGTTTCAGGATATGGAAAAGCTACTCGATTATCTCTATAGCCGTGCGCAAGGTGACGATGTAAGGGACGAGAACAGCAGGCAAGGCGGTCAGGGTGGCAGTGTGCTAAACGCCGCAGAATGGATAACAAAAGTCAGAACGCTTTTTCCAAAGCAGACCGCCGAGGTGCTTGAACGTCAAGCTTTGGAAAGGTTCAACATGACCGAGCTTCTTACCGATAAAAAGGTTCTTGAAGAAATGAAGCCTGATATAGCGCTGCTTAAAACTATCATTCAGCTCAAACATCTCATGAACGGCGAGGTGTTGCAGGCGGCTTTAAAAATAGCAAAACAGGTGGCAGACGATATCAAACAAAAGCTTGATATGACCATAAAGCGAAGCCTTACAGGCAGGCTTGATAAAAACACATCGTCAGTTATGAAATGCTCTGCAAACCTCGATTTCAAAAAGACTATCCGCCGAAACCTGAAAAACTATGACAAAACAAGCAACCAGCTTATACTTAAAGATATCTATTTCAGTGGACGTGTGAAAAAGCATAACAAAAAGCGCATTATCATAGCCATAGACGAAAGCGGTTCAATGCTCGGTTCAGTCATCTATAGTGCAGTAATGGCGCAGATAATTTCCGAACTGCCATTTGCAGAGGTGAAGCTCATCATATTTGATACAAGCATCGTTGACCTCTCAGACCATGCAGACGACCCTGCTCAGACAATAATGAGCGTTCAGCTTGGGGGAGGAACGGATATTGCAAAAGCCCTTACCTACTGCGAAAGCCTTATCGTTACGCCGCGTGACACTTGCGTTATCGTTGTAACAGACCTCTACGAGGGTGGCAGTGAAGCACAGCTTATGAACGTCAGCAAAAATATAATCACAAGCGGAGCACATCTCTCATTCCTTACCGCCCTTGATGAAAATGCCGACCCTGCCTATGACAAGGCGACAGGTCAGAAGCTTGCAGATATGGGCTCATTCGTTGGCGGTCTTACCCCTGATAAGCTTGGGGATTACATCGGAAAAATATTTGCATAGGAGATGACATCTTGGACGTAATCGATAAACAGCTTGGCATTGCAAACGAACAAACGCTTATTGAGCTTTCAAACAAGGGCATTTACAAACGTGCGTTGAAGGAATCCAAAAACATGACCCTTTCGGCTGAAAAAATCCATGAATGTTACATAGTAAAATTAGACGGTGAAACCTGCACCATAAAATCACCTCTTGATGAAAGTCAATGCAGTTGTGTTTCAAGAGGAATGTGCAGGCACATTATCACAGCCATACTGCTTTTGAAAGCACAGCTTTCACAGTACGACGGCGAGGATATCACTCCAGAGGTCATAACCTCCGAGCCTGAACAAGCAGAAATTGAACTCCCCGAGCAACCTGAAATAAATTCGCTTTCTCAGGATACCCAGAAAAAGATAAAAGGATGCGCCGAACAGTGCATAAAAATAATGTCTGGAATATTTACCAGAGGCCTTGTAAGAACCGAAGAGAGCGACCCCGATAATTTTGAGCTTGCCGCAGTTTCCTGCCACGCTTTGAGAATGGCTGAGGCAGAAAGACAAATGCGTGAACTTGGCAGCCGACTTAAAGACTGTGTTTCAAGGCGAGCTTCATTCAGTCCGCAGGTATTCACTCACAAAATGTTTGAATATGCTGACAGCATGAACAAGCTTATAAAAGCCGACATCACAGAAGAAATGCTCGGCACCTTCCGCAGAGAATACACCGACTATGAGGGGACGCTCCAACTCCTGCCTATAGGCACAAGAAATGTCAGTGGCGAATACACTGGCTGTATCTACTATTTTCTAAATATAGACAGAACTTCGCCCCAGCGTTTTTTTACCTACAGCGATCTGCGCCCCACGTTCTATGAAAAAAAGTCAAGACGATTTGCCGAAAGCACAACTGTATGGGATCTTGACAGCTCTCTAAACAGCTATATGTGCACAGAGCTGAAGCTTGAAAACGCCAAGGTGAGCATGGGGCATTTGTCCTCATCGTCAAAGACCAACGCCATATGCGCAGGTCCTGCACAGCTAAACTGTTTTGCCCTCCGTGAGCTTATTGTCAGCGACTTCAAAGAGCTTGCGGAAAAGATCTCCGCAAACAAAAGCAACGAGGAGACCGACCGGCTTTATTTCGTTCACCCAAAAGAGTGCGTCGCTTCATATTTTGACAAGCACACTCAACAGCAAATATTCATTATAAAAGACGGCTGTGATAGACAAATATCTGTCACCGCAAAATACACAGCAGAAAATCGTGAATTTATTTCCACGCTTGAAACCATAGGTGGCAAAATGCTAAAAGAAAAGCACAAAAACTACGTCCTGCTGGCTCAAGGATATATCGACCACGGCAGGCTAACGCTTTTCCCAATAGAGGTCTATGATTTTATTGATCCGCCTGACAATGTTCCTGTACCTGTCGAGAATGATATAGACCAAGACTATGGAATGTGTAGCGAGCTTCTTGACGCCACCGAAGAAACCGACAAGAGGATAGTCACGGCAATGGAGTGCGGAGTGAACTCTGTTATCGCAGACGAACACGCTCAAAGCATACGCCAGTGCGGACTTGAAGAACTTGCAAAACGCTATGAATGCTTCACAAAGCTGTGCGAAAATGCAATACACACCACCGCAGACAAAAGCCTTGATATCTTCACTGCCGCAGGCAACACAATGCGGTATATCAGACTTTGCACACAAAAATTAGCACTGTTCAGTGCGATAAATAATATGGAGGAGAAAAAATGATCTACAACGAAAGCACCAAAAGCTTTATAAAGCTTGAAACCGCCCTAAAGGAGCTTGGTTTTGACCAGCAGACCATAGACCTTGCCCTTGAATATCTTGACATCACAAAGCCAAGAAACAATGACCTGATGAGAAAAATTACAACAAAATACTATCCAAAACTCATGCAGTATAGTTATCGTGAAAAGCTTATCAAAGCTGTAAAAAGTGAGATATCAGGTTCAGATAGTGAGGAGCTTAAAGACCGTTATATTATTTTCAGTTCAATGGCAACGGGTCCATATTTCCGATATATGACAGATGCGCTGTCTGGCAATGCCTATATATATTCCGAAAACAAAGCCATGTATATGAAGCCGCTCACTGATTTTTATGGTGAGAACGCAGAAGCAGTCTGGATATCAACAGAGATCTCAAACCGCTCAAATGATTCTATCAGCGTTTTCACTGTAAATCATCCTATCTATTCCGCAGACGATGCCATAAGAACATTCAACTTCGTTAGCCCTGACGATATCATAGCACAGCTTCTCCTTTGCGTTTACGCATTGGACGCAACCGAGCTGCCTAAAAAGAACCTGCTCGGCAAAACAAAAATTCCTGATACAGCCGCAATTGCCATAAAAAAGCTTTGCGAAGTGGTCGAAAAAAAGCCTAAAACAACTACAGCCGTTTTCTGTCTTTTTCTTGCCGCATATGCAGAAGCGTCATATTTTGTAAAAGAATACCGTGCATTTTTTGATAAGAACATTGTGAAATACTGCGACGATCTTACCCAAGGGCTGATATATATGAAGCTTTCCACCACCAGGGTATTCGACCTTATCGAAGCTCAACCACAGTGTCTTACAGATAGATACATTCTACACTTTGTCAAATCACCTGACAAAAATGGGAATTATCCAGCGCAAATGGTAAAGCTCGCAAAAGATCACCCACAGCTTTTCATAGAAACAATGAAAAACGCTCCATTTGACACAGCGATCACAATGGAGAAAATGCTCAAAGCCACCGACCCTAAATATAACGCAGAAGCAATTGGTCTTAAAGCTACCCATCAGGAACGTATCGCCAAACTTATTGCCGAACATTTCAAGCACAGTGACGAGATATACGCATATATCATGGGCAAAGCAGAAATAGACACGATACTCCCCTTTGCAGACGAAGAAGCCTGCGAGGGCAGACATAAGAAAATATACTATATTGTTGCATATGGAGAGGACGATTTTATTATCCGCTGTATCGCCGCCCTTTCCATAGGAGCGTCTAAAGATACAAGTGATCCCCTCCAACTTATAGGCAACGATCTTTATTATAACACCGAGTTCATCGTCCGTGCAATGGTAAGATCAGGTCTACCGATAGATATAATTATAAGATCCCTTGGCTGGCAAATAGAAAGCTCTTACTGTAAAGAAGTCATCATCAAAAAGATAACCGCTATCATGCCAGAAATTAAAGACAAAGCCACCATTATTGACGTAAGCAAAATGGCTGTGTCCAGCCGACTTTTGTATATAAGGCTTCTTAATATCGCAGACAGCAACAAGTACAAAGACGAATTTTTTGCCCTTTGTGACGATAACAGCAAGGTAATAAAAGCAGAGCTTGTGAAAGTTATATCCGCCCACAAGGATTGGCACGATGATGTTTGCAAACTTCTTGCTCAGAAAAAATCAGCCAAGCGTGAAACTGCACTTATGATAATTGAAAATCAGGGTGCTGACGCCTACCGCACAGAGCTTGAAAAAGCCTATGCCACAGAAAAATCCGACAAACTAAAATCGAAAATATCTGAACTTTTGGGCAGCGAAGCAAAGCCTGCCGAAATATCAGATGAAGACCTTGTGACCGCGCTCACCAAAGGCACAAAAAGCAAGAAAGTTCTCTGGCTTTTTGAACAGCCTTTTGCACCTATTCACTTCACCGATGATACAGTCACAGAGGATATCTATTTGCAGGCTCTCCTGCTTACATATGCAAACGCAGACGAAGGTACCCTCCCACCCAAGGGCAAGGCACTTGCCCAGAAGCTCAAAGCTGATGAGCTTGAAACATTCGCCCTTGAAGTCCTGAGCCGCTGGCTTGAAAAAGGTGCAGAAGCGAAAACAAAGTGGACAATGTATTTTGCGGCCATTTACGGCGGTGATGAAGCAATAAATTGCCTGACGGATTACATAAAAGAATGGTCGAAACAGTCATTAAATATGCGTGTTGCCCTTGCGGTTAAAGCAGTCAATGCAGTAGCTCTGAACGGCAGTTCCTATGCACTTATGACTGTAGACAATATTTCAAGAAAATATAAGAGTCGTGCGGTCAGAGCTGCCGCAGTTGACGCACTTGCCAATGCCGCTAAACAGCTTGGCTTGACAACGCAGGAGCTTGCGGACAAGATAGTACCTGACATGGGCTTTGACGAGAAAATGTGCCGCACCTTTGATTTTGGAAGCAGAAAATTCTCCGTTTATCTCACTCCACAGCTTGATATAGAAATATTCGAGGGTGAGAAAAAGCTTAAAAATCTCCCTAAAATAGGCGTTAATGACGACCCTGTCCTCGCAGAAAAGGCTACTGCTGATTTCAAGGAAATGAAAAAGCAAATGAAAACTGTTGTTGCCGCACAGAAACAGCGTCTTGAATATGTGCTTATGCTTGATCGTAAGTGGACAGCAGAATCTTGGAAAGCTCTCTTTGTAAAAAATCCTCTCATGCACTGCTTTGCGATAGGTCTTATATGGGGTATTTACGAAAATGGCTGCCTTAAAACTTCGTTCCGTTATCTTGACGACGGCAGCTTTACAAACTCAGATGATGATGAGATAGAGCTGTCCGAGGTTATGCAGATAGGGCTTGTTCACCCGCTGGAGCTTACTGAGCATGAAAAAGAAGCTTGGCTGGAACAGCTTGATGATTACGAGATAGTACAGCCATTCGACCAGCTAAAAAGAAAGGTATACAAAGTAGCGGAAAGCGATAAGAATAAGACCGCCTGCGAGATCTTCAAGAATACCGAGATAACGAACACCACTCTAGTCAACCGCATGACCAAAGCAGGCTGGTATAAAGGTCAGGCACAGGACGCAGGCTTTTTCTATGAGTTCATAAGAAATGATATCTCAGGCAAGGAGAAAGATCCCGACGGCAAGCTCGTCAACATAGGCATGACCGCCGAGCTTAAATTCTCAGGAACATACATCGGCTATTACGAGATAGAGGACGTGACCGTGGAAGAGCTTTACTTCCGACTTCCCGATGCTGCATACAATGACAACATGAAACTTGGCGATGTCAATCCAAGATACTACAGCGAAGTTGTCTTACAACTTAAAAAAGCTATAAACAAGTAGGCATAACAAAAGGCAGTTCTGATTTTTTCAGAGCTGCCTTTTACTTATTTATTTTCCACAGGAAGTCCGTGATCTCCTGCAATGTGTCTGCCTGCCCTGTTCACACAATATATGCAAACAGGAACTATATACAAGCAAGCCGCTATCCATGCCGCCTGATCTGTGAAGCAGATTGCAAGATAACCGAATTTCGGCACAAATATCATACTTACAGAAATTCGAGCTATCATTTCCGTCACTCCTGAGAATATAGCAAGTCCAGAATATCCAAGACCCTGCGTACACATTCTGCAAGTGTTGAGTATACCTAGCGTCCAATAGAAAAAGCCTGCATAGAAAAGATATTTGGCTGAAGCAGTAAGCACTGCTGCGTCTGACTTATTCACAAAGATAAGCGAAAGCTCTCTGCCGAAGAATATAAGTACAATACCGGCTATTACTCCATATGTCATGCCAACGCCAACTCCAATGCGTATACCCTTTTTGATACGCTTGAGATTTCCTGCACCGAGATTTTGGCTTGCAAAAACAGATGCACCTGTTGCAAAAGCGTCATAAGGACACATTGTGAACTGCTTTATCCTTGCCCCAGCAGTGAATCCTGACACATAAATGCTTCCAAGCTTGTTGTTAGCTGACTGCATGACCATTGAGCCGATAGCCGTTATGGAATATTGAAGTCCCATAGGAAAGCCCATTATTATAAGGTTCAGCACCGCAGGCTTTGACATCACTCTGTCCTCTTTTGAAAGCTTAAGCACGTTTACCTTTTTCATAATAAATACAGCACATAGTATTCCGCTTATCGCCTGAGCAACGACCGTAGCGATAGCCGCACCCATGCAGCCCCACCTGAACACGATAACACACACAAGGTCAAGTGCAATGTTCAAAACCGTTGATATAGCAAGAAATACAAATGGCGTTTTGCTGTCGCCAACAGAACGCAATACGCTTGAAAGCAGGTTATACAAAAGTGTGAACGGTATGCCAAGAAATATCACCAGAAGATATTTATATGCGTCGTCAAAAATATTCGACGGAGTTGAAAGAAGCTTCAATATCTCACTACAAAGCACCGCACAAACTGTGGTCAACACAAACGCAGTAACGGCGGTTATAACAATAGAATTGTAAAAATACTGTTTCAGCTTTTTTATGTCCCCTGCTCCGAAATGCCTTGCAATAGGCACTCCAAAGCCGCAGGCTGTTCCCATGCAGAAACCAAGCACCAAAAACTGCACACTGCTTGAAGCTCCGACACTTGCAAGAGCGTCAGAACCAAGAAATCTTCCCACGATGGCAGCGTCAATAAGATTGTATGTCTGCTGCAACAAATTTCCTAAAAGCAGAGGAAGCGCAAAGCTCATTATAAGCTTGAACGGACTGCCCGTTGTCATGTTTTTTGTCATTACTTTTCCTCCAAAAATCTAACTGTTACATTTATCATCTTTAATTTTTACTATCACATTCTATCATCAATATATGAAAAAATCTATAACACAAATTAAATTTACTTTTGTGATTTTAAACAAATATAATAACAAAAAACATACATATTGCACATAAAAAAGGCAAGCATATTTCAGCCTGCCTTTGTGTAGCTTACGCTTTATACGTTAAATCTGAAAAGAACGATATCGCCGTCCTGCATAACGTAATCCTTACCCTCAAGACGAACAAGACCCTTTTCCTTAGCCGCCATCATAGAGCCACAGCTCATAAGATCGTCAAATGAAACAACTTCAGCTCTGATGAAGCCCTTTTCAAAGTCAGTGTGTATCTTTCCTGCCGCCTGTGGAGCTTTAGTTCCCTTTTTGATAGTCCAAGCTCTTACCTCAGGTTCGCCTGCTGTCAGGTATGAAATAAGACCAAGAAGTGAATAGCCCTCCTTGATTATTCTGTTAAGACCTGAAGTTTCAAGACCGAGGTCTGCAAGGAACATTTCCTTGTCCTCATCGTCCATGTCAGATATCTCAGCCTCTATCTGCGCGCATATCGGGAACACAGCCGAGCCTTCGGCTTTTGCAATCTCGCAAACTTCCTTGTAATGCTCGTTGCTTTCGATATTGTTTCTGAAATCATCTTCGCAAAGGTTAGCCGCATAGATAACAGGCTTAAGTGAAAGAAGCGGTGTTTCTTTAAGTATCTCCAGCTCGTCCTCTGTCATGTCATAAGAACGTGCAGGCTTGCCGCTTTCAAGATGCTCTTTGAGCTTTTCAAGGAACTCTACAGCGGAAGTAAGAGATTTGTCGCCTTTCATTGCCTTTTTAGTTCTGTCAAGCTTTCTCTCGATAAGCTCAACGTCAGAGAAAATAAGCTCCAAATCTATAGTTTCAATGTCTCTGCGAGGATTGATAGAGCCGTCAACATGAATGATGTTAGGGTCGTCAAAACATCTTACAACGTGAACGATAGCGTCCACCTCTCTTATGTTTGAAAGAAATTTGTTTCCAAGTCCCTCGCCCTTTGAAGCACCCTTTACAAGACCTGCAATGTCAACAAATTCAAGTGTTGCAGGAGTAAACTTTACAGGGTGATACATCTCAGCCAGCTTGTCAAGTCTTTCATCAGGCACCGAAACAATGCCCACATTCGGTTCGATCGTGCAAAACGGATAGTTCGCAGATTCTGCACCCGCATTTGTGAGTGCATTAAAAAGTGTTGATTTTCCTACGTTAGGAAGTCCTACCATGCCAAGTTTCATATCAATATACGCCTTTCGTTAAAATTTTACGCCATCATGGTCAAAATCATCTTCATCATCATCAAAGTTATAATCATCATAATACTCGTCAGGGTCAAAATGATCGTTACAGCCACCCTTGTCTATCTTGTTGTTACAACCGATAGTAACGCCTTTCTTGATAGGCGAAACAAACAGACCAATTATAACGCCAAGGAGAAAAAGTGCAAGGCCTTTCCAAAAATAGCTTACTGTGCAGTTATTTTCAGTATCGCAGTTTTCTTCAAAAATATCCATAATAATACCTCCGTCTATTCTACTGATTTTAAAGATTCTACCATATCTATCTTTTTAAGCTTGAAATGAAGAACCAAATTAACTATAAATGCAAATGCCAATGTGAGCAATGCACCAAGCACATACGCCCACCAAACAAGCTGTCTGTTGAACAGCACAAGGTCGACCTCAGAAGTTATCACAACAAAATAGTGCAGTATCTTTCCTGCCACAAGACCCACGATAATGCCCACAAGCGTCGATATCAGATTTTCTCTGTAAATATACGCTGAAGTCTCACCATCATAGAATCCAAGCACTTTTATTGTCGCTATCTCACGAACACGCTCAGTTATGTTTATGTTTGCCAAATTGTAAAGCACCACAAAAGCCAAGCCTCCCGCACAAACGATGAGCAAAATAACGATAGCGTCAAGACTGTCCACTGAATTAAGGAAACCTCTGCTTGAATCATTTTTAAAGCTTATTCCATAAAACTCGTCATTTGAAATAAGCTGTTCCTTGAAAGAGTTTTCATCAGTGTCTTTCTTTAGGTCAATAAAAGAAAGATTATAAACAGGCTTCTCACCGTATACACTTTCAAAATCATCAGGAGTGATGTAAATATAATGCAAAGCATAGTTCTTGCTTACTCCGCCTATCTTGAACTCTTTCTCCTCATGACCACTGAGCTTTATAGTAATAGTGTCACCCGTTTTCAGGTCAAGAAGCTTTGCAAGCTTTTGTGTTATGATAACAGAACCGCTTTTCACTTCAAGGTTTGATCCATTCTCAGCAGATACAAGATCGATATAATCTCCCATATTTTCAGGAGATTTCGGCACGATCATAGAAACAGACTGGTTTTCACTTTCATTTTCTGCAATGCCATCTGTACTCTGCATAAGCATAGATTTGTCTACCTGTGGGATACTGCTTATCTTGTCCTCCAATTGTTTCTCGTCAAAATCGGCTGAATTAAGTACCGCAATACCATCATACAGAAATATCTCATTGAATTGCTTTTCGGCAATAGTCTTTATAGAATATTTCAAACCAAAACCCGTGACTATCAGCGCCGTACAGCCTGCCACTCCCACGATTGTCATAAAGAAACGCTTTTTATATCTCAGCAAATTTCTCACAGTGACCTTTGCAAGAAAGTCAAGCCGATTCCATATAAGATCCACACGCTCCAGCAAAACACGCCTGCCATTCTGCGGTGGCTTTGGACGCATAAGCTGTGACGGCTGCGACTTTAGTTCTTTCATGCAGGCATAAAGCACCGCCGAGCAAGTGCAAATAACCGACACCACCAAGCAAAGCACCATATAAACAGGCTTAAACGGTGTGTCAATATCAGGAATGTTATATAAAATATTATAGCAACTATAAATTATCTTCGGAAAGATCTGCAATCCAACAACAACGCCTATGCAGCTTCCTGCTGATGCCGCTGTTGCTGCATAGAAAAGATACTTTCCGGCTATTCTTGCCCCACTGTATCCTAAAGCCTTGTATGTACCTATCTGCGTTCTCTGTTCCTCTACCATTCTAGTCATTGTGGTCAGACATACAAGCGCCGCCACAAGAATAAAGAACACAGGAAACACCTTTGCAATAGAGTCGACCTTCTGAGCGTCCCCATAAAAGGAACTATAATCAGAGCTAGCCTCAAATCTGTCATACTGATAGAATGCAGGCGTTTTCACGGCTTCAAGTTCTTTTTTCGCTACGGCTATCTCATCTTCTGCCGCCGCAAGCTGACCATTATATTCATCAAAAGCCGCCGTACTTCCTGTCTCTTTGTCTTGAAGAAGCTTTCCTGCCACTTCTTCAAGCTGTTGTGCTTTTAAAAGCTGTGACCTTGCAAGATACTTTGCACTAGAACCACTCTGTTCAGCCTTATCATAAGCCTCCTGAGCTTCCTCAACCGACTTCTGCGCCGTTGTCAAAAGCTCCGTAAGCTGATTTTCGTCGCAGGCAAGCGCCTGTTTCAAGATGTCAACTTTCTCCTGAGCGACATCAATACTGTCCTGAGCGTCACTGCTTAGTTTTTCAAACCTTGCGTTCACACTGTCCTCAAAAAACTCCACCGCCTGAACGCTCTTATCTTTCACAGCCTGCTTGTACTCGTCGGAAAACGGGTCAAGCTCGTCAGTGCCTTTGAATTTCACATAAAGCTCAGTGTAATAATCGCACACAAACTCGCTCTCAGGCACAAAAACGTTGCTTACCACAGTTCCGTTGCCCACTGTGGTCGCATCACGCTCATAGCCGATATAAAGCGGTGAAGCCACAATACCAACTATCCTGTATGTGTCAGTTGCCAAAGTATCAGTTATATTTTTTGACGAGTCAGGCTCGTTGATCTTTATCTCTCCGCCCAACTTAAAGGTGTTAGGTGAACTCATTTTTACCTCTACTGCGCACTCGCCTTTTTTTTCAGGAAGCCTGCCCTCTAGTAAAACAGGCTTATCAAGATTATTAGGGCTGTTCTCATCAACAACATTGTTGAAGGACATGAATTTCAGCACAAGGTTTTGATTTTCATGATAATAGAAAACGTCCTTAGAATATCCCGCCATAACGCCCTCAACGTTCTCTGCTTTTTTCACAGCCTCAACGTCCTCAGACTTAACGCCTATAGACGACATTAACTTAATATCCATAAGTCTGTTATCACTGAAATATTTCTCCGCCGTGTCTATCATATCAGGCATAGTCGCCTTGATACCAGAGAAAAATCCACAGCCAAGAAGAACTATCAGAAAAATAGAGAGAAATCTGCCCAACGAGTGACTTATCTCTCTGACAGTATCCTTTTTCAATGCACTTTTCATGACAGACCTCCCCTTTGTAATATCATTCTTCCCCGTCACTATCCGAAAAATCATCAAGACCTATCCTGCCCGATAGAATAAAATAAACAATCGCCGCAAGGACAAAAACGACAGGAGCAAAAATTATAATAGCTTTTTTAGCCCACTCAACCCCCAACGCTCCCGCAAGCATAAGACCCAGCACTCCTGAGATATCAAAAAACAAGATACAAAAATACGTCCTAAGTGCCGATACCGCAGGTGCAGTGTCCCCATCGGGGTCAGCTTTATCACTGAAAATATTTATCCTGCCTGCTGAAAACACAAGCAGAATAAACACCGCCATAGTAAGAAGACTTAGCACAAGATCCACCACATAAGGCTTTGTCCTGCCTGCCGTCATGCCCACTATCAGCACAAAGCAATCACACCCCATGCAGAACATTAGAGCCGCCGTATTTACCACCGTAAGCACTAGCTGAAAAGGCGTAAAAGGAACTTTTTTCATTTTATCTTAATCGCCGAACATTTCCTTAGAAAGCTTGCCAAGCTTCTCACAGCCGTCGATTATCTGTTTGTCTGTAGGAGTTGAGAAGTTCAATCTGAATGAAGCTGTCTTGTCAGACTCGCTTACCATGAAAGCATTGCCCGGAACAACGGCTACCTTATATTCTGCAACAGCCTTTTTGCAGAAACCAGTCATGTCACTGCCTTCCGGAAGAGTACACCAAATGAACAGACCGCCCTCAGGTCTTGTGAACTTGATCTGTGAAGAGAAATTCTTCTCGATCTGCTCTATCATAAGTTCGAGCTTATGCTTGTAGATCACTCTCAGCGAAGCAAGATGTGCTTCGATATCATTGTCCTTCATGAAGTTGTAAGCCAGCATCTGCGCCCAGATATTTGTATGTACGTCAGCCACCTGCTTGCAGACAACTATCTTTCCGATTATCTCCTTTGGAGCGGAAATGTAGCCAACTCTGATACCAGGAGCAAGTATCTTCGAGAATGTTCTTGAATACATAACAAGACCGTCCTTGTCCATGCTCTTGATAGACGGGATAGCCTCACCCTTTATTCTCAGGTCGCCGTATGGGTTATCTTCAAGGATCATAACACTGTACTTCTTAGCAAGCTCATATATAGCCTTTCTCTTTTCAAGAGAAGTTGTAAGACCAGTAGGATTCTGGAAGTTAGAGATAATGTAGAATACCTTTACCTTGCCTGTAGCGAAAGCCTCTTCAAGCTCTTTCAGGTCAACTCCGTCTTCATGAAGCGTGATACCCTTAAGCTCAACATTGTAAGACTTAAACGCATTAAGTGAGCCTATAAAGCTTGGAGCTTCACAGCAAAGAATGTCGCCTGGGTCGCAGAGAACTTTACAAGCAAGCTCGTTAGCCTGCTGAGCACCGCTTGTGATGATAAGATCATCTCTCTCAGGATCAAATTCACCCTTCTTTTCAAGCTCTTTCTTAAGGAGATCTCTCAGCGGAGTGTATCCCTCTGTAAGGCTGTACTGGAGTGCGCCGATAGGATTTTCCTTGAATATCTCTTCTGATATTCTATTAAGCTCGTCCACAGGGAATGCCTCAGGAGAAGGATTGCCTGCCGCAAATGAAATTACCTCTGGGTCAGAAGTAAATTTAAGTATCTCTCTGATAGCAGAAGCCTGCAGATGAGAAACCTTTTCTGAAAACTTATAAGTCATAACTTTTTTACCTCTTTTTCTTAAAAATACATAATATGATTATATCACATTTTTCCTATAAAATAAAGTGTTTACACAAACTTTTTTTAGTATTAGCACCCTAAGCTCTATTTTTGTGCAATTTAAACAACTGCATATCCACCTGACATATGGACAAACCGTAATAAAACCCACCATAACAGCATAAGATCATATAAAAACAAGTCAGAAAGCAGGTTGACAGATGAAAAGACAAGGCTTTATAAAAGGCTCAGCAATATTGCTTGCAATGGTTCTGATAACAAAAATTCTGGGACTTCTCTATAAGATACCTCTTACTAATCTTCTGGGCGGCACAGGCATGGGATATTTCGCTTCAGCATTCTCAGTTTTCACACCAGTTTTCGCAATAGTCGTTTCAGGTATCCCCTCCACCATGGCTCGCCTTACCGCTGAAAACTATGCCCTTGAACGCTTTTCAAATATGCGTCATTCCAAGCGAACTGCATTTTTCCTTTTCACGATCATCAGCGCAGCCGCTGCCGCAGTAATGATACTCACCTCAGATTTTCTGTCACGCAATGTAGTCGGCGAGCCAAGTACAAAATATGCTCTCATGTGCGTTGCCCCATCTATTATTTTCTGTACCATTATGTCAGTGGAACGCGGTTACTGTGAGGGCTTGCAGAATATGATACCGACCGCTGTATCAGAAGTGATAGAAACCCTTTTCAAACTTATCCTAGGTCTTGGTTTCGCCTACGGACTAATGTATCATATCTCCGATATGTATGATAAAACAGGCATGATATTTGGCACAGCCTATGAAAACTCACGTCAGGCAGCCTCCGCCGCACTTCCATTTATAGCTGCCGCAGCTATCCTAGGTTCGTCCATAGCCTCTGCGATCGCCTGTCTGTATATTCTCATATCAGGCAAGATCAAAGGCGACAGCATAACAAAGCAAATGCTTCAAGGAGATACCATAACAGACCCCACAGGAGCAACAGCCAAAAAGCTTGTCGTCTGCTGTCTTCCGATCGCACTTATCTCAGTGATAATGACCTTTGCCAACATGATAGATATGCTCACTGTCAATCCGTGTATCAAAATCGCCATGAAAGCTTCTCCACACACATTTGACAGCCTGCTTTCTGATAAGCTCACCACCGATATGCTCCCGAACTTCATTTACGGCTCTTACATAGGACTTGCCGTAACAGTTTTCGGTCTTGTTCCGACCATCACCGCAATGTTTGGCAAAAGCATACTCCCCTCACTTGCCGAAAGCTGTGCCAAAAATGATAAAAAAGCCATACAGTCAGGCCTTACAAAAATGCTCATCGTCACCAGTATCATAGCCATACCCGCAGGCATGGGCATAGCAGTTTTGTCAGAACCTATCCTGCATTTTCTTTTTGGAGGCCGTGAAACTGAGATACAGGTCTGTATAATGCCAATGTCCATACTTGGAATAGCAGTAATATTCCTTGCCATAGCAACTCCCTGCTTTGCTATCCTGCAAACTCTGGGAAAACCTCACAAAGCCATAATAATTATGTTGACAGGTGGAATTATTAAGCTATTTCTGAACATTATACTTATAAGACAGCCCATAATAAATATATCAGGAGCAGCTATTTCTACTCTTGTATCAGAGGTTTTCATATGCGCCCTATCCGTACGCTCAGTTTGCAAAATGACGGATCTAAAACCAAAAGTGAGCGAAATTTTCGTAAAGCCCACCTACGCCGCTATCATGTGCAGTGTGACAGCTGTTTTGTCACACGAAACACTTACGAAAATAGCCAATTTGCAAATAAATCATAGATTTGTGACCCTTTTTTCTATAGGAATTGGTAGCACAATGTACTTTTTTTGTTTATATTTATTGTGCGAAACGCCGAAAAATATTGTAAATTACATATTTTCAAAAAAAAATCCGCAAAACCCTTGAAATTTTGAGCAAAATGGTTTATTATTAATAAGCACCCTTTTGGAAAGGTAATGATGTAATGAGCGATAAAATTAAGGAATTGCTTGCTAAAGACAGCTTTGATATCAATGATCTTGCGGATATCGTGGTAATTCTCAGAAGCGAGAACGGCTGCCCGTGGGATAAGGTCCAGACCCATAAGTCTATCAAGAAAGATTTTCTTGAAGAAGTCTATGAGGTCATGGAAGCAATTGACTGTGACTCTCCTGAAATGATGAGAGAAGAACTTGGCGACGTTCTTTTGCAGGTGGTTTTTCATACAGTTATCGAGACCGAAAACAACAATTTCCGACTTGACGATGTGATAACTGATATCTGTAAAAAGCTTATCATCAGACACCCACACGTTTTCGGAAGCGTAGAAGCTGACAACGTTGAAACAGTGCTTAAAAATTGGGACACTATCAAGAAAGAAACCAAGGGACAGGAAACTTATTCCGATACCCTTAAAAGCGTTCCAAAGAACTTTCCTGCACTTATGAGAGCTCAGAAGTTAAGCAAACGTGCAGCAAGAGCAGGTATCGAGTATGACAATGCTCATGATATCAGCGCACTTGAAAATGCTGTTAAGGCTCTTGAAAACAGTGCTGACAGTGATAAAGCCGTAGTTGCAAAACAGCTTGGCGAGATAATGTTCACTTGTGCTTCACTTGCAAGAAAGCTTGACCTTGACGCTGAAGAAGTGCTGACGGATACAAATAATAATTATATCGAAAAGTTTGAGAAAACAGAAAATGCTGTAAGGCAAAACGGGCAGGATATGACCGCCCTGAGCATAAATGAGCTTGACGCTTATTGGCGAGAGCAAAATGAATGAATAACTTTATTCGTTAAAAATAATTTGGAGGTAAAAACAATGACAAAGGCAGAACTGATCAATCTTATCGCAGAAAAGGGCGATTATTCAAAGAAGGACGCTGAGAAGGCACTTACAACTGTTATTGATTCTGTATCAGAGACACTTGCTAACGGCGAGAAGATCTCACTGGTAGGTTTCGGTACATTCGAGGTTAGAGAGAGAGCTGAAAAGACAGCTATCAATCCTCGTACAAAGGAGCAGATCACTGTTGCAGCTAAGAAAGTTCCTGCATTCAAGGCAGGCAAGGCTCTTAAGGACGCTGTAAACAAGTAATCTAAAGCTTATGCCACTCAGACCTAGCCTGCGGGTTAGGTCTTTTTTACTACAAAGGAGGAAAATATGCGGCTTGATAAATACCTGAAAGTCACAAGACTTATTAAACGACGTACTATTGCAAACGAAGCTTGCGATGCAGGCAAGGTGCTTGTGAACGATAAGATTGCAAGAGCTTCATATGACGTGAAAGTTGGCGACATTATCACCATAAATATGGGTCAGAAGCCTGTCAAGGTGGAAGTTCTCAATGTCACCGAGTATGTAAAAAAAGAAGAAGCAGCCGAGAATTATCGTGTTATCAGCTAAAAAAAGAGGACCGCTCAATGCGATCCTCTTAATTTTTTATCTATTGTGCATTTTATGCATTTGCACTCAGATCATAATCTGACAGATCAATATCAGAGAGATCGTAGTCATCATAATCATCATAATCACCATAGTCATCATAATCTGACTCAAGATCACCCTCTGCATTTACAAGCATATTGTAGACCTCGTCACCAAGAACTTTCTTTACATTAGCAACAAATCCGTCACTGTCACAGCCTGCAAGGTATGTATTCATCTGATCGTCATTTGTCATGTCATAGATCTTGTCGCCTGACGGAACAGTGATGTCAGAAGCCTCTGTCTTATTTCCTGTAACTGCCATTGTAACAAACTGCTTGCCGTTCATGCCAAACTCAACAGAAAGATCAAGCTTATCAGCAGTTGAAGCAGAAGCAAGCTCTACCCAGCCTGATACAGCCTGAGAATCAGATGTACCATTCACATCAAATCTGATAGTACCTGAGAATGCGTCACCCTCTTCTTTAAGGTCTTTGAGAGTCACCTCAGCTTCCATTGTGTCAAAGTTTATGCTCGGTGAAACTGCCATGGTAGGCTCAAGGGAAAGTCCACCGTCAGCAGAAGTCTTGTCAGCGTCTATATCTGAATCAGACGCAGTTTCCATTTTCATTGTGAACTTGCCATTTGTAACACCGTCAACAGTATTTGCAGAACCCTTGAATGATGCACTGCCCTCACTGCCCATGTTAAGGCTAAAATCAACAGCCACAACGTCGTCCTTAAGAATGGTGTAAAGAGTTGCACCCTCGCCGTCTTTTTCAAGGCTAAAGCCCGCAAAATCATCACCGCTGTAGTAAGCGTTAAATGTTGCAGTTTCGTCAAGATTATCGCTTGCAAAAAGTGAATCCATAGAATCAGCATACTGTGAGATTATCTCATCATATGACATACCAAGCTTGTCAGCAACGCCTGCCTTGCTGAACATATCTTTAAGCGTAGCGTCGTCCTTAGCCTTGTCAAGAACAGCCTTAAAAGCAGCCTTTACATCATTGCCTGAGATAGTGTATTCCTTAGTTGTATAGCTGTACTCGTTTCCGTCAATGTCACCAGTCTTTTTCTCGCCGTCAACAGGCTTAGGGAAAGAGTCCTCTATAACCTTCTTGTATTCCTCCAGATCCTTTTCAAATGCGTCAGTATCAAAATCAACATCAGCGCCCTCAGCAGAATCAAAGAGAGAATCAAGGTCAATGCCCTGTGAAGAAAGCTCACTGCCTACCTTGTCTTTAAGGCTGTCAACGTTAACCATAAGATAAGCGTCAGAAAGCTCAGGTATCTGAACATAAGCCGACTTGTTATCTCTGGAATATACAGCATTAGCAGACACAAGATTATTTCCGCCATATGTCAGCGAAACATCTGCTGCAGTGTTGCTTCCCTTCTGCTTTGTAACAGTTGTCACAGAAATAGGCTGTAAGCTGACACCTGCCTGCTCTGTGAAGCCCTCACCGAATGAAACAGTAGCCGTTGCGTTGTAAGCAAAATCAAGTTCGCCCTTGATAGCCTTTTCAGCCGTGCCAAGAGTGTTGTTTATATTATCTGCCACCTGAGTAAGCTTAGCCTTGCCGCCCTCAGTTTTACCATCATTACTGTCTTTATTTACAAAATAATAGCCAAGACCTGAGCCAACTATGCTGAGACCCAAAACGCCTGCCAATACAGGTGTAAGCACCTTATTTTTTACCATTTTATTTCCTCCTTAAAGAAACTCATGTTTCTGTTCGTATTTAAAATATAACATACTTTTAACAATTTGTCAATAGACTAACATATTACAAATCAGCTACAAATACCCCTAAAATAACAAAAAGAGAGGCACAAGGCCTCTCTTCATCATATTCTCTTATCAGCCAAATTCAAATCCGCCAGTCCTCACTCTGTCGATAAAGTCCCCGAGAATATCAGTATTGGTTTTCGATACCGAGTGCAGGAGATAAATAGCCCCCGGGTGAGCCGCATTCACAAGCTTTTCAAGAGCCTGTCCTTCATCAGGCTGATTGTTCACGTCCCAATCAGCGTAAGCAAAGCTCCAAAGCTCAGTCTCATAACCGCAGTTTGCCGTCACTCCAAGAGAGAACTCCGAAAACTCGCCCATAGGCGGTCTGAACACTGTCATGGTATAATCATAGTTATCCTCCATATACTCATGGAAATCCTTTATCTCCGACTCACATTCCGCCTGCCCAAGCGTCGGCATAGAATAATGGTGTACCGAATGATTTCCTACAATATGCCCCTCGTCTATCATACGCTTCACAAGTTCAGGATTTTTCTCTGCATAATCCTGCAAAAGAAAAAACGTCGCCTTGACCTTTTTCTCTTTCAGCACATCGAGGATCTTTTCAGTGTATCCGTTCTCATAACCCTGATCAAAGGTCAGATATATCTTGTCATCATTATTTATAGCCTTTGCGTTAAGCTTACCGTATTGTGCATTAAAATCAAACGCACCAGTCGTCCTGTTCTTTTCGTCCACAAGAACGCCTTGACCATATCCGACCTTGTCATGTGAAAGCCCCGAAAGATCTATCTTTTCCTTTGCGGTTTTCTTTCCCACAGCCACAGGCTCAATGACCGCCGAGCTTGTTCCCTCTGATGAATTTCCCTCACGCATTATCACTGTCCTGCCACAAGCACTGAGCGCTACAACTGCACAAATAAGTGCCATGCAATTTCTTATCTTCATATGAAGCCCTCCGTTTTCTTATCATCTTATACTATTATGTTCAGAAAACGTCTTTATACAAAAATACGTTTCAGGTAAATTCTGACGTAAAACAAAAAAGGCGGCAAAAACTACCGCCTTTAAATATCAGTTATGACTCAAGATAGGACTTCACCAATGCCTGCAAAAGTTCATCTCTGTCAATATGACGAATAAGACTTCTGGCATTATTGTATGTCGTTATGTAGGTCGGGTCCTCAGAAAGAATATAACCTACGATCTGATTAATAGGATTATAGCCCTTCTCTTTCAGAGCGTCATATATAATTGTAAGTGTCTTTTTCAGCTCAGCCTCCTTGTCGTGCTGTACTGAAAATTCCATAGTTTGTTCGTGCATTATGCTCAGCCCCTCTGCAATGTATTAATATCAGCAATACGCCTGATATTATTATACTCCATTTGTTTCAAAATAACAAGTCAAAAAGCAAAATTTATGCACTTTATACAAATCAAGCGCTATATTTTTTACATTCTGAGTTCAGCACCGATAGCCTTGAGAGCTTCAAGAGTTTTCTTCATAGCCTTGTCAGCCTGCTCGTCAGTAAGCGTGCCGTCATGTGAACGCATTGAAATGGAGTATGAAACAGACTTCTTGCCATTTTCGATCTGCTCGCCCTTGTAAACGTCAAAAAGCGTTACCTTTTCAAGTATCGAGCCAACAGCCTTGCTTATAGTCTTTTCAAGAAGAGCCGCAGGGATATCGTCATCACAAACGATAGACAGATCTCTTGTTGTAGCAGGATACTTAGGCAGTGGCTTATATGTCTTCTGAGCAACACAGCTTGCCATAAGCTCAGGAACATTTATCTTGCCCACATAAGCTCTAGCGTCAATGCCGTAGTTCTCCAGAACTCTCGGATGAAGCTCGCCAAAAATGCCGATCTCCTCACCATTTACTTTAACGACAGCAACTCTGCCTGGGTGGAAAGCATAGAACTCGTCAAAGCTACATTCAGCAGTAGCCTTTTCAAATTCAACTTTCTGTGCGCCGAGCTTAGAAAGCAGACCCTCGACAAAACCCTTGATGTCATAGAAATCAGCCTTCGTCTCAGTGTCATAGAAACCAAAACCAAGTCTTTCAGGCTCGTTAGGAAGCACCTCTCCCTCAACTGGTATATACTCGTTTCCTCTCTCGAAGATATAGCACTCAGGGTTGCGGTAGCTGTAGTTTCTTGCAAGCACTTCACATACAGACGGAATGGTAGTCGTTCTCATAACGCTAGTGTCCTCGCCAAGAGGGTTTGTGATAACAACTGTCTTTCTCAGTTTTGAGTCAGCAGGAAGATTTATCTTGTCAAAATACTTAGGCGAAATGAATGAGAATGTAGATATCTCGTTAAGACCCATAGCGAGCATAGATCTCTGTATATGTCTGTCAAACTTCTGCGCCTCGGTGAGCTTAGCCTGAGCAACGCCTCTTACGATAGTGTTTGGAATCTTGTTGTAGCCGTAAAGTCTAGCAACTTCCTCTGCCACGTCAGCCTTGCAGGCAATGTCCACTCTGTACCATGGCGAAACTACCTTGCCGTCCTTTATCTCAAAGCCAAGCCTTGTGAGATATTCAACCATGTCGCTCTCAGGTATCTCAGTACCAAGGAACTTATTTATCCACTCAGGGTCAAAATCAACCGTCTTAGGTGTCTCGTCCTCATAGTTCTCATCAATGTAAGTCTTTACGACCTCGCCAGCACCAAGCTCTTCAACAAGCTGGAAAGCTCTCATAAGAGCCTCATAGCACTCATGTGGGTCAAGACCCTTTTCATATCTCGCAGAAGCGTCAGTTCTCATGCCAAGCTTCTTGGCTGTTGTTCTTACGCTCGCACCGTCAAAGCAGGCAGACTCAAATACAACAGTAGTTGTATCGTCCATGATACCGCTGTATTCGCCGCCCATAACGCCTGCTACAGCAACCGGCTTTTCAGCGTCAGCAATAACGAGCATCTCTTCTGAAAGCTCTCTTACCTCGCCGTCAAGAGTTGTGATAGTTTCTCCTGCCTTAGCATTTCTGATGTTGATAGAAGCGTCCTTAACATATCTCAGGTCAAAAGCGTGCATTGGTCTGCCATATTCAAGCATAACATAGTTTGTGATATCAACAAAGTTGTTGATAGGTCTAACGCCGCAGCCTCTGAGTCTTTCTCTCATCCAACGAGGTGACGGACCTATCTTTACGTTCTTAACGATACCGGCCATATATCTCTTGCAAAGGTCAGTGTTGTGTATCTTTACCTTGAGCATATCGTTGATATCCCCGTCAATGCCCTTGAACTCAGGTTTCTTGACCTTCAGCTCAGTGCCGAAAGTAGCCGCAGTTTCTCTTGCAAGACCGATAACAGAAAGACAGTCAGGTCTATTTGAAGTTATCTCAAACTCAACAGTTGTGTCATTATAACCTATAGCCTCATGTATATCCTTGCCTACTGTCTTGTCGCAGTCATCGCCGAGAATAAAGATTCCGTCCTCTATAGCATATGGGAAATCGTGAACAGAAAGTCCAAGCTCGCCCAGAGAGCAAAGCATACCATTTGACGCAACGCCTCTCAGCTTGCCCTTTGTTATCTTCACCTGCTTACCCTCATGAAGTACAGATGACTTGTGCTTTGCAACTGGCACAAAATCGCCCTCATGAACGTTCTGAGCGCCAGTAACTATCTGAACAGGCTCGTCCTCTCCAACATCTACCTGAGTGATAAACATATGGTCAGAATCAGGGTGACGCTCCATAGAAACTACCTTGCCCACAACAACGTTAGAAATATCCTTGCCCTCCTGCTCAAAGCACTCTACCTTTGAGCCTGAAAGCGTCAGAGCGGAAACAAAATCCTTTATCGGCATATCGCAGTCTACATAGTCTGCAAGCCATTTCATTGACAAATCCATTTATTATTCCTCCGTAATCTTATCATTTACCGCAGTTTTGTATCTTCTCGTCCAAGTCCTTTAAAAACAGCGGTCTATAAATATAGAAATCTTTCCACCGCTTTATGTTCACAGTATATTTTATCCCGAAATTATCAGTTATCTCAGCTTTCATGCTGTCATTGACACCATTTGTGCTGTGAACTATGGTCTTGAACTCTCTAATATCCGTATATTTTATAAGCAGTTTAGCCTTAGGCACATACATATATCTGTCAAGTAGATAAAAGGTGTTGTATTTGAACTCGCTTCCCTCTATCTCGCTTTCCAAAGCCAGCATATCCTGAGCGTCAAATTGCTCCAGCCTTGCAAGGTTCCCTCTGTATTGTTTTACCTGCCTTTTAAATCCTCTTATTCCGATAAAAAGCAGGATACCCAGAAAAATCACCAGAAACCCACATAGCACAAGCATATCCCATGCACTCTGCTGTTCTTTTACAAGCATGACCGATAACCCACCGCCAACGCCTACTATCAGCGCCATAAGTGTGCTGATAGCCGCCGACGTTACAAGCTTAGCCTTTGACGGCACAAGCTTTCTGTAAAGCCTGCTCTGGCTCATAACTTCATTCATCAGAACTGCTCTAAAAATCTCATATCGTTCTCATAAAGCAGACGCATATCGTTGATGTTGTATCTGCCCATTGTTATTCTTTCAAGACCGATACCAAATGCAAATCCGCTGTAAACCTCAGGGTCAATGCCACAGCCCTCAAGTACCTTAGGGTGTACCATACCTGCGCCGAGAAGCTCTACCCAGCCCTCCTGCTTGCACATTGAACAGCCCTTGCCATGGCAGTTGAAGCACATAAGGTCAACTTCAGCAGAAGGCTCTGTGTATGGAAAATGGTGCGGACGAAGTCTTATCTGAGTGTCCTCGCCATAAAGACGCTTCATAAGCAGCTCAAGAGTACCCTTAAGGTCAGCCATAGTGATGCCCTTGTCAATAACAAGACCCTCTATCTGGTGGAACAGCGGTGAATGTGTAGCGTCCACTGTGTCAGAACGATAAACTCTGCCCGGTGAAATGATTCTGATAGGTGGCTTTCTCTTTTCCATTGTTCTTATCTGAACAGAAGAAGTCTGTGTTCTAAGAACAACGTTCTCATTGATGTAGAATGTATCCTGCGTATCTCTTGCAGGGTGAGATTTAGGCATATTCAGTGCCTCGAAGCAATAATGGTCTGTTTCAACCTCTGGACCGTCAACGATGTCAAAGCCCATGCCAAGGAACACTTCCTCTACCTCTTCAAGAGTAGCGTTCAGAGGGTGAGGTCTGCCTATTCTTGTTTTCTTGCCCGGAAGCGTAACGTCTATAGCTTCCTCTGTAAGCCTTACCTGCTCCATTTTGCTCTTAAGCTCTTCCTTACGCTTATTGAGAGCATTCTCGATATCAGCTCTTACCTTGTTTGCAAGCTGACCGATAACAGGTCTTTCCTCTGCGGAAAGCTTGCCCATTTGCTTAAGTATGGAAGTTATCTCTCCCTTTTTGCCAAGAAATCTTACTCTGAAATCTTCCAACAGCTTGGCGTCATCAATATGTGAAAGTTCTTCTTTCGCACGCTCGTCAATGCTTTTCAACTGTTCTTTCATTACTTATCCTCCTATAAAAATAAGCCCTGCCCCGACTAAACAGGACAAGACTTTGAAATTCTTGTTTATACCACCTATCAGTAAAGAGCCAACACTCTTCCGTCCTTAACGCAGACAGACGTTCACGCTTACTAAAGACTATCTCTCATTCGGCAT
Source organism: Ruminococcus sp. RTP21198st1_G1_RTP21198_201120 (assembly GCF_040924265.1). NCBI lineage: Bacteria > Bacillati > Bacillota > Clostridia > Eubacteriales > Oscillospiraceae > Ruminococcus > Ruminococcus sp. RTP21198st1_G1_RTP21198_201120. The sequence continues at coordinate 2,628 of NZ_JBCOMH010000016.1, read as the reverse complement.
GACCACTCGCAAGTGAACTTCATTTTGTCAGGATATAAAGCCGCTTTCAGAAAACGCACACACGCCGCAGCTTCTCTCTGAAGACCCTTAGCAAAACTACTCTCTCGGTCATAGTGTTTTAAGTGTATTGATACAATAATATGTTATCACATTCTGCCCCACATTTCAAGGGCTTAACAAAAAGTTTACAACTACAGTCCATGCTTATGAAGCCTGTCCCACTTCATATCCTCCTCGGAGTAATAATCGTCTTCCTCGTCCTCTAACTTGTTGTATTCCTTGTGGGGATAGCCTATCTTCTCATAAAAGTCATTGATAAGCACAAGCTTGCCCTTAGTGTCCTGAAAGCTCAGAGCTATCATACCGTCCTCAGGCACAAAAGCTTTCTCCCTGCCCTCTTTGTCCTTTACCACAAAGCTTGACTTCTCCACATTTTTCAGCACGCAAACGAGTCTTCCCTTGTTTGTCTGATAAGACTTCTCTACCTCCTCATAGTAAAGGCATATGTGCAGATAGCTTTTAGAAAGCCCCATGCGCTGAGAGTGTTCAATGTGATCCTCATATATCCTCGTGTAAACATCAGCGTCCCGTGAAAGCGAGTAATACCAGTACATAAGCCCGCCCACAGAACAATTGCAAGCCCCCAGCAGTATAAGCAGGACCTTTGCAAAGACCGCACTTGCAAACACCGCACCAATTATCACGATAACGACCCCAAGCAGGATATTCTTATACATATTCCTCTGCATTTTCCTGTGTTCTTCAATATCATGCGCCGCCTTGACCTGCCTCTCCGCCCTAGACAGCTTCGGAGGATATTCATAAACCGCCTGCAAAACATTCACCTCTCAACTCTTTGACTTTTCCATAGCAAGTACAGATTTTATATAGCGTTTTTGCTTTCTAACAGAATGAAAAAAGTCTCTTATTATCATTTGAACTTTCAAAATCTTTTGATATCAACGTTCTTAATGTGTCTCTGCACTCCTCGATTTGTTTATACAAAACAGCGTTTTCTGCTCTGAGTTCTTCTATCTTGTCAATCATTTTATGGTTTAATGACATAGATTGTGTCAACAGATCATACATTTCGTAATATGTTTTACTTTTCATTATTTGTACCTTTCATTTACGTTTGTGCTATATGTGTCCGAATTAATAAAGCAGATACACAGCCCAGCAAGATCCATTGTATATATCAAGACCATTAGGGCAATTATCTATGTAAACAACAAAGTTCACATCTTCATTTCTCCTATAACCATAATCTATTTTGTTTTTTAATTGTTTTTTGACTTCTTCTATGTCAGTTTCGTCCGTAGGAATTATGTAAACAGAGCTGTAACTTGAATTATCAGGAGTGTAGTTTCTAACACATCTTTCAAAAAATTCATCAACAGTATTATACTCTGTACCATAGCCGTCAAATTCGGTATAATTTTCTCGAATAAATTCAGCCTTGCTGTTTGAATATTCCTGCAATTCCTTTTTCATCACATCAATATCAGCCTGTGTGATTTTGTCACTTTTCTTAGTTGTCGCCGTCACGACCCCCGAATACTTGCCATAGTGATTATTATTCGTCTTTTTGTCGTCCTGCTTGCAAGCCCTTATCTTGAACTGATACTTTGTCGCAGGCGCAAGCTTCTTCACAGTGTAGCTTGTCCCTGTGGTCTTGCCTATCTCTTTCCATTCGCCTTTTATGTTCTGATAAATGCGGTAATTTGTACAGCCTATCTTCGTCCAAGAAAGCTTAACGCTGTCAGTGCCAACACTGCTTACCTTTAGCCCCTTGCAAGCCTGCGGATTGGTCGCCGTGTTCCAGTTTGCGGAATATTTTCCGTAAACTTTCTTGCCCTTTACAGTCTTGTATGCCCTTACTTTAAAATTTTCTCTCGTTGCATTAGGCAGCTTCTTAACTGTGTAGCTCGTGCCCTTGCAATCCCCAAGCTTGTTGTACTTGCCGTTTTTTCGCATATAAACAGTGTAACCGCTCGCACCCTTTACCTTGCTCCAGTTGAGCTTTATCTCACTGTTTGAAAGCGTCTTAGATTTAAGCCCCGTTACCTTGCCAACACTCGCCGCTTCCGCAACGATAGTCGTCTGTGAGAATATCCCCATATCCTCCGCCGCAGGTACAACAGCCCCCGTGCCCATAAGCATTGCCGCCATAACAACAGCCGCCGTTTTCTTCATACCATTCTTCATAAAAAGCACCTCTCCCGATTCTCTATAATTCCCCATATGTCATGGTAATATTATATAATACCACAAAAACAAATATTTGTCAATACTTCTACCAAAAAAATAAAATATTCCGTTGTAGGTTTACAATAGATGTGTTACAAAACGTATCACATCTATTTTTTATGCCTAAATCCGAAAAAAATCGGAAGTAGGTATGTAGGGGGTAAAGGTTAGTATTACCCTTTACCCCCTATCGCACAATCGCACAAGCAGGCAGTAAGGCAAGTAAACACGCCTTTTACGGCTGTGCGGTCATATGCAAAAACAATCGCACACGCACAAACATAATCGCACAGAGGTGAATATAATGCCGAAACAGTCTTGTAATTGGTGTTTTACAATAAATAATCCGTCAAAGGTCAAGACCTGTGGAGAAAAGGA
>NZ_JBCOMH010000015.1:0-98363 GCF_040924265.1 Ruminococcus sp. RTP21198st1_G1_RTP21198_201120 | reverse complement strand
CACTTGTAAGTGATTTCTTCTTTGACATAAAATAACCCCCTTTAGAGTTACACCATTTTATTATTTCATGTGTCTACTCTAAGGGGATTATATCACACGAGTACCGCCAGTTATCCTATTCTTCTTCCTTTTTGATCTTGAAAATAAGCCTCATTAAACCCGATATGACCTTTGGACTTTTTACAACTACAACTTTCATAAGTATTACCTCCCGAATAGTTATAGTTTATATTATTCAAAAATCAAAAATCGGTTACCATTTTTGACTGTACTGACAGCAGATAGCCGCTTTTGAATGATATCTCAGCGTATTTTCTATCCTGCCCATCAAAGCCTTTAACCACGTTTGATATGCCAAGTGGGAAAGCATTGGTCAGCAGACAGTCCTCTACTTCATATTTCGCACCCTTTATGGTCAGACCCTCTACCTTATCGGTATATGCCACCAGCGAGAACGAAAAGCCCTCACGGTCATATATCCTGTAACTTCCTGCACGATAAAGCCGAATTATCTCCCTATCTGCGGCTATCATTCCCTCACCGCCACAAGATAAAATATATCCCAGAGATTGGATATTTCCAAGTAAGTGGTCTACTCGTCCGCCTGTTGCACCGAATATGAGAAAATCATCACAACCCGACTCAAAGCCCTCCTTTATGGCAAGCATAAGGTCGGTATCGTCCTTTTCTGAGGGGAAGATCTCGATATTATCAAAAACAGGTTTTTCAGCAGAATCAAAATCGCCCATAATAATGTCCGACTTTACGCCAACTGCCTGTGCAAGCTTATAGCCCTTGTCAGCGGATATCACAAGAGAATCGTCAATAAAATCTTTGTATTCTGCCACACATTGAGCCGACACCGCTTCACCGCCTGAAAAGATAGTGCATTTCTTAGTCATTTTTGTATTCCCACTCCTTAAGCTGCTTTGCCTGCTCGTACATTTCCACATAACTTTCATGCCTTGACTTTGCGATCTCGCCATTTTTTACCGCCTCTATGACCGCACAACCCTTTTCCTTTGTGTGGCTGCAATCAGGAAATCTGCACTTGCCCTCGTATTTCTGAAATTCAGGAAAACAACCTGCAAGCTTGTCCTTGAAAATAATATCATATCTGTTGGTATCAAATGACGAAAAGCCAGGGGTATCGGCAATATAACCACCGCCCTCCAGCTTGTAAAGCTCTACATGGCGTGTTGTGTGCTTTCCTCTGCCAAGCTTTTTGCTTATCTCGTTGGTGGCAAGCCCCAATGCAGGGAACATATTATTGAGCAGTGACGATTTGCCAACGCCCGTGTTTCCTGTAAATGCCGACAGCTTGCCCTCCAGAACTGCCTTAACAGCTTCACTGCCCTCGCCGGTGGTATTGTCTACCTGAAAGGTCTTTATCCCTGCGCCCTTGTATATGTCCACAAGCTCGTCACAGCTTTCCTTGTCTATCTTTGTAAAGACTACCACAGGCTCTATTTTTTTGAAAACAGCTATTGCAATAAACTTATCAAGTAACAGCAGATTAGGTCTTGGTTCGCAGGTAGACGAAACGAACACAAGCATATCAAGATTTGCAAGAGGCGGTCTTATAAGCAATGAGCGTCTTTCCTCTATCTTCTCGATAACTCCGCTTCCGTCGTCCTCCAATGAAAATTCAACTCTGTCGCCGCCTACAGGAGAAATGTTCTTTCTTCTGAATACTCCTCTTGCCTTACATTCATAAATGCCGTCGGAGGCTTCTACATAGTAGATGCCTCCGATAGCTTTAACGATTATTCCATTCATGAACTACTGACCCTGCTCGTCTGGCTCCTGAGGCTCCGGTGCAGGTGCTTCAGTAGTGGTAGTTGTAGTAGTTGTTGTGGTCGTAGTTGTAGTAGTTGTGGTCGTTGTCGGAGTAATGTCGATCAGACCGCTTTCATTCAGGCTTCCGCTAAGAGTAGCTGTCTGCTTATCATAATCTATGTCATATACTGCATAACGGCACTTCTGCTGATTTTCGTCATTTGTGATGAAGATAGTCAGAGTTTCTGTCTTCTTGCCCTTTACAGTTACATTTACAGAACCGCCTGCAACAGATTCTCCACTGCCGATCTTCTGTGTATAAGCAACGTTGCCGTTATTGTAGATGTCTATAGAATATGAGCCGTGGATACCACTTGGGAGTGGCAGTGAGAATGTTACCTCAACAGGTGAAGTTTCTCCGGTCGAAACGTAAATAGTAACAGTTGTGTCACGCTCAACATATGTGCCTTCATCTGTATCCTGCTCGATGACCTTGCCCTTATCGCCCTCATGCTCGATCTCCTTGACCTCAGCCTTGAGCTTGTTCTCCTTGAGCATTGCAACTGCCTTTTCTTCTGTAAGACCTACAACGCTTGGTACTTTGACTCTTGTTTCAACAGGACCCTTACTTACAAACAAAGCAACAGTCGCACCTACGGCATACTGCTCGCCTGCTGCCGGCTGTGTTTTCACAACAAGACCTGAAGCTATATCCTCAGACCATATATCTCTCTTAACGACCATAAATCCTGCAGCCTTAAGCTCGCTTTCAGCCACAGTGCCGTCTTTCTTCACCATGTCAGGGATAGTTGCCATTTTTTTGCCCTTACTTACAGTAAGTGTGACCGTGAAGCCTTCCTTAACAGACTTTCCTGCTGCCTGACCCTGGAATGTGATTATTCCCTCGTCATACTGGTCATTATACTCTTCGGTGATATCAAATTTAAGCTTATCCTTATAATCCTGCTCAACCTGAACGATATTCTTGCCCACAAAGTTTGGCAGTGTAACTGTACCTGTGTGCATACCGTTTGAACCGCTGAATGACTTGAACACAACTCCTACGATAACGAACGCTGCAATGATAACTACTGCAACTGTAACAGCAAGGAGTATCGGAACAACGTAAGAACGCTTCTTTTCTTCCTCGTCATCGTTTTCTTCGTCATCGTCCTCATATTCTTCATCGTCGTCATAGTTCTCACTATGCTCATCGTCAAAATATTTGTTATTGTTATCAGCCACAGGGATAGGAACAGGGCTGTTCTTATATCCGAAAACAACAGATGGATTAAGCTTGAATGTGTCTATATCCTTTATCATCTCTGCCGCTGACTGATAACGTCTTGCAGGATCTCTCTCCATAGCGTGCATAACTATTTCTTCAAGAGCCTCTGGGATAGAAGGCATGATCTCTCTTGGCGGAACCGGATCCTCCTGCATATGCTTGAGAGCGATAGCCACAGGATTTTCACCGTCAAAAGGCTTTCTGCCTGTGAGCATCTCATAGAGCATAACGCCTACAGAGTATATGTCAGATCTTTCATCTGTCATATCGCCCCTTGCCTGCTCAGGTGAGATATAGTGAACAGAACCGATAGTCTTGTCAGAAAGTGTCTTTCCGTCGATCCTTGAAAATCTTGCGATACCAAAATCCATGACCTTGATAGTTCCGTCAGGGAAAAGCATTATGTTCTGCGGTTTGATATCTCTGTGAACGATACCCTTATCATGAGCGTGCTGCAAAGCACGGAGTATCTGAGTTACAAAGTGCAAAGCGTCTTTCCATCTAAGCACGCCCTGCTGCTCGATAAACTCTTTAAGGGTGATGCCGTCGATATACTCCATAACGATAAACTGTATCTCGTCAGAAAATCCCACGTCATATATCTTTACGATATTAGGGTGAGAAAGTACAGCGATAGCCTTGCTCTCGTTTCTGAAGCGTCTGAGAAATTCCTCGTTCTGTGAAAACTCAGGCTTAAGTATCTTTACCGCAACAGTACGGTTTTCCATAACGTCAACTGCCTTATAAACGTCAGCCATTCCGCCTACGCCGATAAGCTCGGTTATCTCATATCTGCCGTCTAGCTTTTTGCCGATATTAGAATCCATGTAATTCAACTCCTATATTATTCATGTTTTATTGTCATTCCATTAATTTGCTATTACCGCAGCAGTAATATTATCTTTACCGCCGCATTCGTTTGCGAAAGCAATAAGCTGTTTTATAGCCTCGTCAAGATTATTGCCAAACACAGTTTCATATATCATATTGTCTGTGCAATAATTGGTCAGACCGTCAGAGCAAAGCAGCACCGCAAAATTATCATTTTCTTCAAGTTCGAAATAATCGACCTCAACATCTGATTCAACGCCCACAGCCTTTGTGATAACGTTTCTCATATGATGATTTTTCGCTTCTTCTTTGGTTATCTGACCCGACCTATAAAGCATTTCCACATAAGTATGGTCAGTGGTTATCTGAGCTATACCGTCCTTGGTAAGAAGATATCCACGGCTGTCGCCCACGCTCACCATATAGACGGTCTTATCCACCACCAATGCCGCAACGCAGGTAGTACCCATGCCGTTTTTGTCAATATCCTCCTTGCTCTTGCCATACACGATCGTATTCGCATAATGCACTGAAGTGAGCATAAGATTTCTTATGGAATTTGGTTTCATATCTTTTCGGAAATTTTCCTTGATACGTTTTACTACTGCGTCAATGGCAAGCTGACTGGCAACTCCGCCTGATGACGCTCCGCCCATACCGTCACAGACCACCGCAACGGCAACATTGTCAGCAAGAAATTCAGCATGCACTCTGTCCTGATTTTCACTGCGTTTTTTTCCGATGTCTGTATCAGACGCTATAAACAAGCGATTCACCACCTTTTATCAGATCTCATATTCTCGTCTTAGCTGACCGCAGGCAGCGTCTATATCCGCACCCAAGGTCCGCCTCACAGTAGCGTTTATCCCAAGCTTCTCCAGATATCCTCTGAATCTGTTGGCTGACTTTCTGTCAGAATGATAATTACGCTCCTTTATCTTATTAACAGGGATTATATTCACATGACAGACAAATCCGCCCAGAAGCTCCGCAAGCTCCCTTGCGTCCTCCATAGAATCGTTATGCCCGTCTATCAAAGCATATTCAAAAGAAATTCTCCTGCCCGTTACCTTAAAATAGTATCGGCAGGCGGCAAGAAGCTCGTTGATATCATACCTGTCATTAACAGGCATTATCTCGCTCCTGCTCTTATTATTGGAAGCGTGCAAAGAGATAGACAATGTTATGCCCAGCTTTTTCTCTGCAAGCTCATATATCCTCGGCACAATGCCGCAGGTAGACACCGAAACGTGCCTTAGCGACATATTAAAGCCCTTTGGACAGGACAGCACTTCAAGGAAATTCACAACATTATCAAAGTTATCCATGGGCTCGCCTATTCCCATAAGCACCACGCCTGATATCTTTCTTCCGCTGTCACGCTCAGAAGCGTATATCTGTCCCAGAATCTCCGAGGAAGTCAGATCACGCTTGAAGCCTGCAATAGTTGACGCACAAAAGCGACAGCCCATTTTGCAGCCCACCTGAGTTGACACGCAAATGGTGTTTCCGTAGTTGTATTCCATTATTACGGATTCCACATGATTTCCGTCCTCAAGCTCATATAGATATTTTACAGTATTATCGGTATGAGATTCAAGCTTTTTTGACACAAATAGTGATTTTAAACAAAATTTTTCATTGAGCAGATTCCTTAATTGTACAGATAGATTAGTCATTTCATCAAAACTTGACACTCGTTTTACATGAAGCCAATCAAATATCTGCCCTGCACGGAACTTCTTTTCTCCAAGCTTTAGTATCTCAGCTTCCAGCTCGTCAGGCAGAAGCCCCAATATATCTATTTTTCCATTATCATCAAATGCTACCAAAAGATCACCTCAGCCTGATAAACTTAGCAATAAAAAATCCGTCTGAATTATATTTTGCAGGTGTGATAGACATTCTGCAAAGACCGCTGTCGCTACCGAAAGCCTCGCCTAGCGATGCAGGCTCAAAATCAGGGTGTTCAGCCAAAAATCTGTCTGCCACCTCATCATTTTCCGCCCTTGACAGCGTGCAGGTGGAATACACCAGCGTTCCGCCGACTTTTACATACTCCGCTGACGTTTTCAGTATATCATACTGTATTTCAGGAAGTCTGTCGAAATCTGAGGGTTCTTTATACTTTATCTCAGGTTTTCTTCTTATTACGCCAAGTCCGGAACAAGGTGCGTCGCAAAGCACTTTGTCAGCCTTTGGCATTTTCTCGTCATAGACCTTTGCGTTGTTGACACCTGCCCTTATGCAGTCAAGTCCAAGCCTTTTGGCACCGCTTTCAATAAGCCCTGCACGATTTCTATGCAGATCAAAAGCAAGCACTCTGCCCTTGTTGTTCATACGCTCGGCAATTGTAAAGGTCTTTCCACCAGGTGCGGCACAAAGATCAAGAACTGTATCGTTCTCCTTAGGATCAAGAGCCGCACAGCAAAGCTGGCTCGAAAGATCCTGAACGTGTATCCTGCCCTCTTTGTAAGCCTTAGTATGCTCCACCGCTCCTGCACCGCATATCCTTATGCAATCAGGCAGGACGGACAGCCTTTCAAAGGTAATGCCCTCCTCAGCGAGCATATCCAGTGTGCTTTCAAGAGAATGAAATACCGTGTTCACTCTTGCGGTGACAGGTGCCTGTCCCACAGAGGTTTTCAGCATTTCAAGGCAGATGTCCTTACCATATTCCCTTGTCCACTTCTCCGTCAGCCATACAGGTGCGGAGTATTCTATAGAAAGCTCCTCCGTAGCATTTCTGCCCTTTGGAAGCTTTTTGTCGTTTCTTATAAACTCCCTTAGCATTGCGTTCACAAAGCCGCTTGCCGCAGGATTTCTGTTTTTCTTTGCAAGCTTCACAGACTCGTCCACAGCCGCATTGTCAGGAACGGAGTCCATATATAAAAGCTGATAAAGACCCATTCTCAGTATAACTCTGACCTCAGTACCAAGCTTATTCTTAGGGTTGCGTGAATATTCCCGAATAATGTTATCAAGAGTTATCTGTCTTTCCAAAACGCCGTAGAAAAGAGCTGCGGCGAATTTCTTGTCCTGAGGTGAAAGGTCTGACCTTTCAAGGCCCTCGTCAAGAAGTATATTTGAATATGAGCCGCTGTTTTCAAGCCTTGTAAGCAGCCTTAAAACCGTTTTTCTGGCGTTTCCCATAGTTCCTCCGAATTATCCCAGCACAGTGCCGTTCTCGATATGTCTGCCTCTGAGAAAATCAGCGGTATCCATTCTCTTTGAGCCCTCAGCCTGCACCTGAGTAAATCTTATGACTCCGTCTGAGCAGGCAACAGAAAAGTCGCTGTTATCCACCACAGTGCCCGCAGGCTTTCCGCAAGGCTTTGTGGAAGCTATCTCAGACTTATATACTTTCAGCCTTTTGCCCTCAAGCACTGTAGTAGCGCATGGCCAATCAGACAGACCGCATATCTGTTTGTGTATCGTTCTCACAGGCTTTGTGAAATCTATAGGGCAAAGCTCCTTTGAGAGCATTGGTGCATAAGTCGCAAGGCTCTCGTCCTGCTTAACAGGAGTTATCTCACCCTTATCGAGCTTTTCAAGGGTATCAACAAGCACCTCTGCACCCATTTCAGCAAGTCTGTCAAAAAGCTCAGCGGCTGTTTCGTTCTCGCCGATAGGAGTAGCCTTTTCCACAAGGATATCTCCTGTATCCATGCCCTCTCCCATAAGCATCGTTGTAATTCCAGTTTCAGCTTCGTCATTAAGCACAGCCCACTGTATCGGACCTGCTCCACGATATTTAGGAAGCAGCGAGCCATGGACGTTCACACAGCCAAGCCTTGGTATATCAAGCACCGACTTAGGGAGCATTTTGCCATAAGCCGCCACCACGATACAATCAGGGGCAAGGTCATTGATAATTTTAACATACTCCTCGCCGTCTTTTTTAAGGCTTTGCGGCTGATAAACAGTTGTGTCATGCTCCTGCGCAAGCACCTTTACAGGGGGCGGAGTAAGCTTATAGCCTCTGCCCTTTGGCTTATCAGGCTGAGTGAAAACAGCCTGCACCTCATATCCGCTGTCATAAAGCTTTTTCAGCGTTGGTACGGCAAAATCAGGCGTACCCATGAAGATTATTTTCATTAGTCCTCGACCTCTACAAATTCTTCAACTATCTCAGTAAACAGATGACCCTCAAGGTGTGCAAGCTCATGGCAAACGCACTGTGCAAACAGCTCTGATACTTCCATTTCGTACCACTTGCCGTGTCTGTCCTGCGCCTTGAACTTAACTCTCATAGGCCTTGTAACATAGCCCCACTCATTCGGGCATGAAAGACAGCCCTCCAGAACTCTCTGCTTTTCCTCGCTCTGCCATGTTATCTCAGGGTTGATAAGCTCGTAAACCTTATCGTCGATTATTATAACGACCACTCTTCTAAGCTTTGCCACCTGTGGACCTGCAAGACCAACGCCGTTGGCGTTTTTCAGGGTTTCTGTCATATCGTCAAGAAGCTGACCAAGCTTGTCGTCAAATTCTGTAACAGGCTTGCAGACCTTGTGAAGAATCTCGTCGCTCTTATTAAGTATTTTTCTGAGTGCCATTTATTTAACTATCCTTTCTTAAAGCCCGATATCTCCGTTTATGTCGGCATAGATACGAACTGTCTGATAATCTTTATTTTTATAGAACTCGCCCAGAACGTGCTTTATCATCTCACGAAAATCCGCAGTATTGCGTGTTTTCAGGATAAGTCTGTATCTGTAGCGATTATTTATCATTTCAAATGTGCATGGTGCAGGGCCTAGCGCTCTGAGGGGAAAATTCACCTTGTGCTGTGAGATATACTCTTTTATAAGCTGAGTCACCCAGCGTGAAGCGCCTATTACCTTGCTTTCAAGGGGTGCTGAAAAACCTATGACGCATATATCGCAAAAAGGCGGATATGTCAGCGACTTTCTCAGTGCTATCTCCTCTTTATAAAACTCATCATAATTTTGCTCTGCCGCAAGGTTCAACACATAATGGTCAGGCACAAAGGTCTGAATGTATGCGACCCCTGGTTTATCTCCTCTGCCGCTTCTTCCTGCCACCTGAGTGAGCAGTGAGAATGTTCTCTCATAGCTACGAAAATCCCCTGTGAACAGTGCCTTGTCAAGGGATATGACACCCACCATTGTGACGTTCGGGAAATTAAGTCCCTTTGCTATCATTTGAGTGCCGAGCATTATATCATACTCGCCTTTCTCAAACGCCTTGAAATTCTCCTCATAGGAATATCTCGAAGAAGTGGTGTCAGCGTCCATTCGCAGAAGCCTTGCCTGCGGAAAAAGCCTTTCCAACTCGTCCTCCACACGCTGAGTTCCCACGCCGCTTGATTTGAGCCGCTGTGAGCCGCACTGTGGACAGTGCTCTATATTATCCATGGTATATCCGCAGTAGTGGCACATATACCGATCGTTTTTCTTGTGATAGGTCAGGGGTATATTGCAATTAGGGCAAGCCACAGGCTGACGGCAGTCCATGCAAGTGATATACGTTGTATAGCCACGCCTGTTTAAAAGCAGGATAGCCTGCTCTTTTTTCGCAAGCACTTCTGTGAGCTTATCACACATAACACGGCTGAGCAAGCTGTCATTGCCCTCTGCCGCTTCCTCCTGCATATCGACTATCTCGACTGCCGGCAGGGGCGACTTTGAATATCTGTTTTTAAGCTCAAACAAGTGATATCTGCCTTTTTGAGCGTAATAAAAGCTCTCCAAAGACGGAGTTGCAGAAGCCATCAACAGCACGCAGTTATTATATCCGCACCGCTGTATGGCAACATCTCGTGCATGGTATCTAGGCGTTGAGTCCGACTTATATGACGGCTCGCCCTCCTCGTCCATGATGATTATTCCCACGTTGGTGACAGGAGCAAATATTGCACTTCTTGTGCCGATAACTATTCTTGCTTCTCCACGCATTACACGTTTGAACTCGTCTGTACGCTGTCCCAACGACAATGACGAGTGCATAACGGCTATCTTATCACCGAAAAGTGACTTGAATTTGCCGAGCATCTGCGGTGTAAGGGATATTTCAGGCACGAGCATGACCGCTGTTTTACCCATATCCATAACGCTTTTTATAAGCTTTATGAACACAGACGTCTTGCCGCTTCCCGTAACACCGTAAAGCAACGCACCTGCGGGCTTTTCAGCTTTTATAAGCCCCATTATGCCCTCATATGCCGCTGATTGTTCATCATTTAATATGATATCGTCAGGGTCTTGCCTTTCGCCAAGCTCACCTATGGCGTCACGCATGACCTCATATTTATACTGCACGATGACTTTTTTGTCAGCAAGCCTTTTTAGTATGCTTGAAGTGCAGTTGGTCATATAGCAGACCTCTTTCACAGAGGCACAGCCACCCTCCTCAAGAAGCTTCACCACAAGGGTCTGCTTCGGGGTAAGAGTGGTCTGTATCTCCCCTGACACATACTCGTCAGAAAGCCTTACCATGCTGACGTTCTCATCACCGACTTTTCTTTTCAAAGCATCGCTGATCTCAACATAGCCCTTATCCACAAGAGAGTCGACAGTTTTCTTCTTTCGTGCGTCATTATGCACGTCAAGAAAGCTGTCTATCTCCCTCTGACTTTTTGCACATTGGAGAAAGTCCACCACATTTTTCTCATCTTCATTTAAAGTATCCTCGTCAATGTAGGTATTGACAAGGCTGTAATGCTGTGAAAAAGTGTAGGAAAAGCCTGTAGGCACAACGGATTTATAAGCGTCATAATAGGTGCAGAAAGTGTTTTCTTTCAGCCACATTATTATCCTCATCATTTCCTCGGTGACAAGGCTTTCCACGTCCACCACGGAAATAACAGGCTTCAGCTTATCGTTATACTCGGCTTCCGTATACGTTCTCGCAACAAATCCTACGGCTTTGCGGTTTCCTCTGCCAAAAGGCACAAGCACACGCACTCCGCTTTTCACTTTCTGAGCCAGCTCCTCCGGCACACTATAGCTATACAGTGCGTCAAAGCTGTATGATGCACGGCTTATTGCAACCTTTGCCACGATAAAAACTCCACGCACAGCCGTACACCTCCCCATAAAAAGCCTCGATTATTTTCTGAGGCTTGGATCCTCGATTATCTTGTATTCGCCATTATAAAGCTCGTCAACTGCTGTCTTTACTGGCTTTTCATCAAGCACCAGCTTGTTGTCAAAAGCGTCGCTTGTGATCTCTCTTGCTCTCTTTGCAACTGCAATAACTAGAGAATAATAGCTTTCATTGTTCTTCAAAATCTGGCTTACGGCCGGTCTAAGCATCATAATTAAGCACCTCGTCAATTAATTTCTTTGTATCATCATTTTCTGATCTGAATTTATCCGCCTTGCCGTCCTCGGCTTTCACGGAGTTCATAACTGCAACAAAATCTTCCACAGCGTCCTCTAGTCCGTCGTTCATTATCACATAATCATAACCGCCGGCTTTGCCGATCTCACCGGCAGCCTGACTTACACGGTCAGCAATAACATCGTCAGACTCAGTTCCACGCTTTCTAAGCCGTCTGTCTATCTCCTTAACAGACGGAGGAAGTATAAACATCAGCACAGCTTCAGGAAAGGCTTTCTTCACCTGAAAAGCACCGTTAGTTTCTATTTCAAGTATAACATCTCTGCCCTGCTCAAGATTAGCGAGAACAGGCTTCTTTGGCGTTCCGTAATAATGACCAACATAGCCTGCGTGTTCAAGAAATTCACCGCTGTCTATCATTTTCTTAAAGCTGTCATCGCTTATAAAATGATAATGAACGCCGTCCTTTTCGCCCTCTCTGGGCTTTCTTGTAGTGCAGGATATAGAATAGAACACATCTCTGTTTTTAAAGACCTCTGCAAGTATAGTTCCCTTGCCACAGCCTGAGGGAGCTGATATAACAAACAGCTTTGCATTGTTCTTATACATTGTCATCGTCCTCCTCGTCAACAGCAGCACGTCCGCCTACAGTTTCAGGTGCAACTGCCGACAGCACCACATGGTCGCTGTCCATAATAAGCACTGCTCTTGTTCTTCTGCCGTAGGTGGCGTCTATAAGAGTACCCTTATCCTTAGCTTCCTGAATGATACGCTTTATAGGCGCAGACTCAGGGGAAACTATGGCAATGACTCTTGCGGAGGACACCATATTTCCAAAACCGATATTAATAAGCTGCATATCTCACACCGCCGTTATTCGATATTCTGTATCTGCTCTCTGATCTTTTCGATCTCAGCCTTAAGATCCACCACCATTTTTGTGATAGTGAGATCGTTAGCCTTTGAGCCGATAGTATTCACCTCACGGTTAAGCTCCTGCACAAGGAAGTCAAGCTTTCTTCCCACAGGCTCGTCCGACTTGATAAGCCCTCTGAACTGTGAGATATGGCTTCTGAGCCTTACTGTTTCCTCGTCTATTGCCACCTTATCGGCGAAAATAGCCACTTCTGTAAGTATCCTCTGCTCGTCTATGTCCTTATCGCCGAGAGTTTCCTTTATCTTTGCATAAAGTCTTTCTCTGTAGCTTTCAGTAACGCTAGGTGACTGATCTTCTATCTTGCCCACAGTTTCCTCGATGTAATCAAGTCTGCCGCTGATATCGTCATACATCTTAACGCCCTCAGTTTCACGCATCTGAACAAATCTGTCTAACGCCACCTGAGCCACGTCCTTGACCTCGTTCCAAATAACTTCCTCGTCATCTGTTTTCTTCACAACTGTGAACACATCAGGAAGTTTCATGATATGTGACAGTGTGATATCGTCATCAAGGTCAAGCTCGTCAGCCGCACCTCTCAGTGCGTCAAGATAGCCCTTTGCAACAGCCTTGTTAAGCTCTATCTCAGCGTCAGTACCCTCCTGATTATAGATAGAAACAGACGCCTCTACCTTACCACGGGAGATACCGCTTTTAAGAAAGCCTTTCAGCTTTTCATCAAGATAGCCGTAGGCTCTCGGAGTTCTCGAAGTAAATTCATAATATCTGTGGTTTACAGAGCGTATCTCAACGATTATCTCTCTGCCGTTTGCCACGATATGCTCTCTGCCGAAACCGGTCATGCTTTTTATCATAGCATACCCGTCCTTTCATATATTAATATTTATGTTATCCGCTTGGTACTTAACATAGTACATCAAATTATATTATAACATCAAGCTCCGTAAATAGCAATAGTTTTTCACATTTATTTAAAATTATATTTACTTAAAATTTATATATTCTGAAATATGTCCAACAGTGACGAGCCGATATAGATATGAGGGTATTTTTCAAAATCCTCTTTAGTGGTAGAGCCAGTTGTTACTCCTGCAAAATCCACACCTGAATTGAGTGCAGTTTCAGCGTCGATGTAGCTGTCGCCTATATAAAGCACGTCCGATTTATCCGCACCGAAACGCTCTATTATCAGGTCAAGTCCCTGCGGGTCAGGCTTTGCCCTTGTAACGTCCTCACCGCCAACTATGATATCTACAGGCAAAGAGCCTGCCTGCTCATTGAAAGTATTGACTATCCTATAGCGATATTTCGTAGAAACTATGCCGACTTTTACCCCTGCGTTCTGCAAGGTCTGCAAAATTGCGATAGTATCGTCATAAAAATATGTTTTCTTCACCATTACCTCGTCTGCCTTTTTTACATACGCCTTGCGCATATCCTCACGCTGAGGATTGTCAGGCATATCTGTCAGCAGGTCGAAAGCGTCAACAAGGGTCATGCCTATGGTGTTGTAGATAGTCCTGTCGTCCTTTGGAGGATAGCCGAACTCTTTTAGGACGTGCTTGAAACACTCCAGAATACCCTCGGAAGAATCTGCAAGAGTAAGGTCAAAATCGAAAACAAAATATCTGTATTTGCTCATAATAAACTCCTTTTCAAACAGCAAGGGCAACCCTTTGCGGATTGCCCTGTATTTTATTCAACTGTAACTGATTTTGCAAGATTTCTCGGCTTATCAACATCATTGCCTCTGAGAACTGAGGTATAGTAAGCGATAAGCTGCAAAGGAACCACTGTCAGCATAGGCATGAGCAGATCGTCTATTGTCGGCAGACCGATCTTATAATCTGCCACCTCATCGTCAACGTTGATATATCCGTGAGTAACAAGGACAACGTACGCTCCTCTTGCCTTGACCTCCTTGACGTTGCTTATGGTCTTGTCAAGAAGCTCTCTTTGTGTTGCGACTGCGATAACAGGCATATTGTTTGTTACCAGTGAGATAGTGCCATGCTTAAGCTCGCCTGCGGCATATGACTCAGAGTGGATATATGATATCTCCTTAAGCTTCAGTGAGCCTTCCATAGAAAGTGCATAGTCAAGACCTCTGCCGATATAAAGAAGATTTTCCTTGTTTACAAGCTGTGAAGCAACATACTGACAATTATCAGGTGTTTTAAGAACAACTTCAAGCATATTAGGAACGTTCTGAAGCTCTGCTGTAAGTCTCATACACTCCTCTTTTGAGATAGCTCCGTGAGCGTATGCTATAGCAAAGCTCAGCAGATAGAATACAGAAAGCTGAACGATATATGCCTTTGTGGAAGCTACAGATATCTCAGGGCCTGCATGGGTGTAAAGCACCATATCAGACTCTCTTGCGATAGACGAGCCTTTTACGTTTACGATAGAAAGTGTTTCAGCGCCCCTCTCCTTAGCCATTCTAAGGGCTGCGAGAGTATCGGCTGTTTCTCCTGACTGTGAAACAAGAATAACAAGATCTCCCTTTGCAATGATAGGATCTCTGTATCTAAACTCAGAAGCCATATCCACTGTAACAGGTATTCTTCCGATCTTTTCAAGCACATACTTGCCCACAAGACCTGCGTGCATAGCAGTACCGCAGGCAACAACGAAGATGTTGTTATAGCCCTTGAGTCTGTCATATGTAAGACCACACTCTTCAAGATTTGGCATACCGTCAACTATTCTTGGTGTGATAGTTGTTTTTATAGCTGTTGGCTGTTCGTGAATCTCTTTGAGCATAAAGTGAGCATATCCGCCCTTCTCAGCGGCTTCCATATCAAAGTCAGCAACGAGCATCTCTTTCTCAACTGGCATTCCGTGAACGTCAAAGAACTCCACCTTGCCATCGTCAAGGACAGCTATCTCGTTCTCGTCAAGAAGATAATAATTCTTCGTATATTTCAGTATTGCAGGCACATCAGAAGCTATAAAAGCTTCGTCCTCGCCAACTGCAACGATAAGAGGAGAATCCTTTCTTACTGCATATATTCTTCTTGGAAAATCCTTGAATATGATACCGAGAGCATATGAACCCTCTATCTCAGCAAGAACCTTCTGTATTGTCGCCATAGGGTCGCCCTCATAATAATAATCAAGAAGCTTTGCAACTGTTTCTGTATCTGTCTGAGATTCAAAGACATATCCCTTTTTCAGCAGAAAATCCTTGATAGTTCTGTAGTTTTCAATGATACCATTATGAACGATAGAAATATTCGCATTTCCGTGAGGGTGTGAATTTATATCAGACGGCTCGCCGTGTGTAGCCCAGCGTGTGTGGCCTATACCGCAAGTACCGTTGAGCCAGCCCTCTCTTTTAAGCTTTTCTTCAAGGTCAGCAAGTCTGCCCTTTGTCTTTTTTGTCTTGATAGCATCGTTCTCAAAAACAGCTATTCCTGCTGAGTCATAACCTCTGTATTCAAGCTTTGACAGTGAGTCAAGCAGCACCTTTGTACAATCCTTTTTTCCCACATAGCCTACTATTCCGCACATGTATAAGCAACTCCTTTCATTCTCATTTGTTAAAAATCATTAAATTTCTTATATTTTTCCAAACCATATCCACATAAATATAATATATCATAGCATATTTTGCATGAAAAAGCAATAGCAAATGCAAAAATTAGCGAAAAGTACTGTTAATCTTACAAAAAATATGTTATAATTAGTTTGGTAAAACTAAAACGCTAAAGCTTATCATAATATAATATTTTTACAGGAGGTCAACTATGTCAAAGGTAACAGAACTTAAAGACAAATTCGTTGAAATCTACACGGAAAACATAAAGCGCCCGGGTTCGGAAAAGCTGCTCAATTATCTGCTTTCAGAAAACAGCGACTTCTTTGTTGCACCTGCTTCTACAAGATACCACGGAGCATACGAGGGTGGCTTGTGCGAACACAGCATACACGTTTATGAGTGCCTGAAAAGCTATCTGGAGCGTGAGCGTGTAAAGGAAGATTACAACATGGAATACTCTGACGAGAGCATTGCTATCGTTTCACTGCTTCATGACATCTGCAAGGTAAATCTTTACAGAGTAAGCTACCGCAATGCCAAGAACGAACAGGGCGTGTGGGAGAAAGTCCCATACTATGAATTTCACGAAACACTGCCATATGGCCACGGTGAAAAGTCGGTCTACATAGTAAGCAGCTATATGCGACTGACCCGTGAGGAAGCCATGGCTATACGCTGGCACATGGGCTTTTCAGGAGAAGAAAACAAGAACAGTATCGGTCTTGCCCTTGAAATGTATCCCCTCGCACTGGCGACCCACATTGCAGATATGGAATCTACATTTTATATAGAAGGCGGCAAGGCGTGAGGATACTTATAGACGCTGACGGCTGTCCTGTTACAAATATCGCAGTTTCTATAAGCAAAAGCCATGGGCTTGAATGTATCATAGTTTGCGACAGCTCGCATATTTTCAGCTCTGACTATGCACAGGTGATAACTGTCGACAAGGGTGCAGACAGTGCAGACATGAAGCTTGTGAACATCGCTCTAAAGGGCGATATTGCCGTGACGCAGGATTATGGGCTTGCGGCAATGTGTCTTGCAAGAAACGTTCTTGCTTTGGACCAGAACGGCAGGATATATGACAGCTCCAACATTGATGCACTGCTTCTGTCAAGACATACTGCAAAGAAGATACGCAGAAGCGGTGGCAGGCTCAAAGGTCCGCCAAAGCGCACCAAACATCAGGACGAGGATTTCAGAGTGGCTCTTACCAAATTAATCGAAGATAATATTAACTTTATGTAAAATATGCACAAAATATATAGAATTTCATAGAAAATTGTGTTACAATCAAACTATAGTTTTATAGAAAAGAGGTTTTCACAATGAACATAGACAAGATTTTGAAGGAACTCACACTTGAAGAAAAAGCTTCATTGTGCTCAGGCTCTGACTTCTGGCACACTGAGGAAATAAAAAGGCTGGATATACCAAGCATAATGGTGTCTGACGGCCCTCACGGACTTAGAAAAATGCGTGATGATACAGACAATCCTAACGAAGCTATCAAGGCAGTATGCTTCCCATGTGCCTGCGCACTTGCCTGCTCTTTTGACAGAAAGCTGCTTACAACTCTCGGCAAGGCTCTTGGCGAGGAGTGTCAGGCTGAGGACGTTTCCGTTATACTTGGCCCTGGCTGTAACATAAAGCGTTCACCACTTTGCGGCAGAAACTTTGAATACTTCTCAGAAGACCCTTATCTTGCTTCACAGCTTGCCACAGCACACATAAAGGGCGTTCAGAGCAAGGGCGTAGGAACTTCCCTTAAACACTTTGCCATGAACAATCAGGAAACAAGACGTATGAGCTATTCTGCTAACGTTGATGAGAGAACGTTCCATGAGATATATTTAAGTGCCTTTGAAACACCAGTCAAGGAAGCAAAGCCTTGGACAGTGATGTGTTCATACAACCGCATAAACGGCGAATATTCCTCGCAGAACAAGCTCCTGCTCACTGATATACTCAGAAACGAATGGGGCTATGAAGGACTTGTAGTTAGCGATTGGGGCGCAGTTGATGACAGACCTCTTGGCGTTGCCGCAGGTCTTGACCTTGAGATGCCTACCAGCAACGGCAAGAATGACGAGCTTATCATAGAAGCCGTAAACAACGGCTCACTTTCAATGAAAGACCTTGACAAGGCTGTGAGAAACGTGCTTACGCTTATTCAGAAAGCCGAGGACGGCTATGCCCCTGCAACAAAGTGGGATAAAGAAAAACAGCATGAGCTTGCAGGCAAGATAGAGTCTGAATGTGCGGTACTGCTCAAAAATGATGATAAGATACTGCCGCTTGACAAGTCTGCAAAGATAGCTTTCATTGGCGAATTTGCCGACAAGCCACGTTATCAGGGCGGTGGAAGCTCTCACATAAATTCATTTAAGGTGACATCTGCTCTTGAAGCTGTCAAGGGCATGGATAATATCACATACGCACAGGGCTTCGTCACCGACCGTGACGAAACTGTTGACGAGCTTCTCGATGAAGCTGTGGAGCTTGCCAAGAACAGTGATGTTGCCGTTATCTTCGCAGGTCTGCCCGAAAGCTTTGAGTCTGAGGGCTTTGACAGAAAGCATATGAGAATGCCTGATTGTCAGCTCAAGCTTATTGATGAAGTTGCTAAGGTAAATGAAAACGTTGTTATCGTTCTCCACAACGGCTCGGCTGTTGAAATGCCGTTTGCAGATAAGGTGAAGGGCATACTTGAAATGTATCTTGGCGGACAGAACATCGGCACTGCAGAAAAGGCCCTGCTTTTTGGCGAAGCTAACCCTAGCGGAAAGCTTGCGGAAACTTTCCCTGAAAAGCTTTCACATAATCCGTCTTATCTTAATTTCCCGGGAAATATGGACGATGTTGACTATACCGAGGGAATTTTCGTGGGCTACAGATATTATGATGAAAAGGGCATAAAGCCACTGTTCCCATTTGGTCACGGACTTTCATACACAACCTTTGAATACAGCAATCTTACTGTTTCAGAAAACGAGATAAAAGACGACAAGACCCTGACGGTCATGGTGGACGTAACAAACACAGGCGACAGAGATGGTATGGAGATCGTTCAGCTTTACGTTTCCAACAAGGAAAGCTCAGTGCGCAGACCTGTCCGTGAGCTTAAGGGCTTTGAAAAGCTTTTCCTTAAAGCTGGCGAGACCAAAAAGGCTGTGTTCCACCTTGATAAGCGTTCATTTGCATACTACGAGCCTGATATACACGATTGGTTCGTTGAATATGGTGAGTTTATTATCGAGGCAGGCTCTTCTTCAAGAGATATCAGACTTTCGACTTCTGTTTATGTATCTTCCGATACAAAACTCCCAGTGCATTTCACCTTGAACACCACCTGTGGCGAGATAAATTCTATCCCAGAGGGAAGAGCTATGTTCGAGGACATTTTAAGCAAAATAGACTGCGGTTTTGGCGACACGGCTTCCGACGATCTTGGCGCTTCTGCAAAGGAAATGATGGAAGCAATGATAAGAGATATGCCACTGAGAACCCTTGTTACATTTACAAATGTTCCAGACATCACAAGAGCGAAGATGTCAGAAATGGTGGAAAATCTCAACGAAATGCTTGCAGAAAAATAATCAATTATGGACAGCAAGTTAGACAGCAACAAAGACGAAAAATCGAATGTGACAGAAAATGATGCTTCAAAAGTAGAAACAAGCAGAATAAAACTTTTCGTAGGCTTGATCGCAGTTGCGATCGCCATTACTACAGCGATCGCTTCTGCACTTGTTAACAGACCACAGCGTGATGATGTGGTGATACTCACACCGCCTGCTGACAGCTCTCAGGCTGACAAGGTGGACAATTCAGGCAGTGAAAAGGTCATTAGCAAGACTGCAAAGGCACACACCACAAAGAAAACAGTGACATCAAAAGCCGTCACAAGCAGTATTGCTGAAACAAAAGAGGAATACAGATTTCCTGCTGACATAAACAAGGCTGATAAGGAAATGCTTATGGCGGTGAGCGGCATAGGCGAGGTAACAGCCGACAGGATAATAGCATATCGTGACAGAGTTGGTGTTATCAGCAACATGGATATGCTTCTTGAAGTAAACGGCATCGGAGACTCTACACTTGAACTTCTCAAAGGCTATTTTTATGTTGACAGTGCAGACTACCATGATATGCCGCAGGAAACGAAAGTCGCAGAAACTCAGCCTGTTCAGACAGAAATCCCTGCTGATACTGTAACAGAGCCTCCGGCCACAGAGGAGCAAACTGTTACAACGGCTGAAACTACTGAGAAAGTCAGGCAGAAAGTGAACATAAACAAGGCTGACGCTCAGGAGATATCAGACAAGCTGCTAATTGATATGGACAAGGCGAATGCTGTCATAGAACTTCGTGAGCTTATATCCTATTACGAAAGCCCTAACGAGCTTCTTTTGTGCAAGGGCTTTACAGAAAAACTTGTTTCCGAGCTTTGGGATTATATTGAAATATAACTGTATTTTATATATCTGCTACATAAAAAAAGAACTCGCACAATTTCGTGCGAGTCTTTTTTGCTTAATAACGCCAATGCAAACGGCGAGCCTTATGAATATCAGATCATTTATCCTTTGTTCTTTTTGACACGCTTACGGCAACGGCACCAAGCAGCAACATTGTCAATGCTGCACCTGCTCCTAAGCCTGTGTTAGGTGACTTATCACCGTCTTTGTTTACATTTTGAACTGCTGTCTGTGAACTGTTTTGTAAGCTATCATCTTTTTTACCAGTGCTGTCTGGTGATATATCTGATGAACTTTCAGGTGTTTTTGTACCAAGGACATAGAAAGGTGCATCGTCTGTGACAAAGGATATTTCTGCATCAGACTCTTCGCATTTAAGACTGCTTACTGTACCATCAGCTTTAACGGAATTTACCTGATCTTTGTCTATGTTTATCGTTACCTTTATTCCATTTGCCGGCAGAATAGAATCTCCGTCAATGTAATAAATATGAAATGCTACGGTGTTTTCAGACTTTTTTCCCATGACGCTGTTTAACCAGTCAAGAGCTTCTTTCTCTGTGACCTGATCCACCACAAGATTTTTATCTTTATCGGCATTCTCGATCTTCACGCTTGTGCCATCTGGAAAATCAATAACAGCATTTCCATCGTCGTCAACAGGCACACTGTTCCATGGAACATCTTCTGTATAGACCGCATAAACATTTCCATTTGCAGTTGTATTATTATCATCAAGCTTTGCCTCGGCTGCATAAGCACCAGAAGGTATGCTTAATGCAAGCACAAGAGCAAGAAATGAAGTCATTTTTTTCATTGGTCTATTTGACCCCCTATCTGTGTATTCAAGGAAGCCGCACCTGCACTATAATAAGTGTGCGGCTCGTAACCCATGATCTTAAGCTTTATCTTTGTACCGACCTCCGGCGTCTTTGAGAGCGTAACATATTTCACATACTCGTTTGGCTTGATAAGACCCGTTTCTCCAAGCATATTTCCCTGTTCGTCAAACACTCTGAGCTTTATCCAGGCATTGTTGCCCTCGATATTTGTAAGATATACTATTGCCTTGTCGCCTTCCATAGTGACGTTTCCACACACCGCAAAATCATAGCTCATATCATCTCTGTTCGGAGAGCTATAGCCTAAATTTTCTGAAACCTCAGGATTGCCATGCTGTGCTGTGCTTTCAAAAGGCGGTGGAGTAAATTCTGCACTTTTTTTATCATTTGGACGGCACAATGCAAATATCATCACGCCAATGGTAACTGCAAAACAGATCATAAGCACTGATACGATCAGCTTCCCGTCATTTTTTTGCTTATCCATCATAAGCCCCCTGATATGAATACTTTTTTTAATTACACTATCGGTACAATCCCAATATCATTGTTTCTTACTACCCTCCATGCTCCATTTGATCCTGTTACATAATAAAGAGTTGTATCAACATGGGTAGAAGCAACCATTGCGTCAGTTACTTACTGAATGTCTTCAGAGATCGTTACTGTGATAGTGCCAAGATCCGTATTGTTTGTTTCTATCCCTGCTCCACTTACACTGAAATATGTTGAATCTTTAGGTGCGGCGTCAACAGCAGTGCCTTCGGCTGTTTCCAATAAAATAACATCTTCATCAAACATGCCGTTAAGTCCTTCGACCTTTGATGCAAAATTCAACTGTGCTTTAATAGCCGAATTTGAATGGTTTGTTACAGTTATCTCCTTAGGCTCATCCCACCAGCATGCAGACTCTGTGGTATAGCTATGTGTTTCAGGATCCCATACCTTATGTCCGCCAAAGTAGGTAAAATTCATTTCCTCCCACTCAACGTCCACAGACATTGTCGTTGACTTGGAATCAATATAGCTTCCTGTAACCTTGATATTTGTTGGTTCGCTGCCGTCATTTTTTTCTGAATTTACCGCATATGCTGTAACCACGCTAGTGCTTGCAAGCACTAATGCGGCAATGATCGCAAATTTGTTTTTCATGATAAATTCCTCCGTTATTTATTTTTCCACAGTGACAGTTATTTTTGCCACCGTATCGACCATTGCTTTTTCACCTGATTGCGGATCATAACTTAAAACTCTAAAATTTGCGTCTGTATAAGTGCCTTCACTAAGTTTGTCCGCCTCGCCCTCAAGCAAAGGAAGCGTTTTAAGCTGATTACCTGGTTTTATGGTACCTGAGCGTGCGATGATCTCACCATTTACCTCGATACAAAGCACGATATCCTGAGTTGAACTGCTTGGATGCTTATAACTAAAATAAGCTGTTTTATCAGAAAGCTTGATATTCACTGTATTTTCGTATTCAAGAGAAATTCCTCCGCCACCCTCAGGCACATCAAGACTTCTGCTGTTGTCCTCCAAAGGTTCAGCATTCTGCTCTGTCTGCTGAGGTGCATAATCAGGTACAAGAGATTTTGTTTCTGACTTTCTGAAAAACACAGCCCAAATCGTAATGCCTATGCAAAACATCATGCCCAAAATAAGTGAGGCTATTATGATCCTTTGTTTTTTTGCTTTGTTCTCATTATTCTCCATCATTTTCCTCCTGCTTGTGCATTAGCCAGACATTCCTGCTAAATAGCATTAATGTTCACAATAATCATACATTGTTATTAACAAAAAGTCAACAACATTTGCACAAGTGGTAAAAATAATGCACAAGCGGTAGTTTTTTTTGATACATATGGCATTCATTTTTTGACAGTCCAACATCTCCGTGACCGTTAAAGCACAACAAAAACGATAGCTCTTATAATAACACCGTTACTTTTTTATTAATAGATAATACTTGAAATCTTCGGGATAATATAGTATAATAACTTTATATGTTGTTATCCTGATAGGAAAACTCAGGCAGAAGGAATGGTGATAGTATGAAAAAAGGAGTTATCTCTGTGAACTCAAATGCAGAGAAAACTATTATCGCAATGACGATATCCGTTGTTCTTGCCATTATTTTTGACGGCAAAAAGAAAAAGCCTGCAAAGCGCAAAAGCTTTGCTCAGCGTGTTTCAAAGCACTATAAAACTATCGACAATATAATGCTTATGACAGTTGCAAAGGACGTCAAGAAAAAAGAGCAGGAACGTGCGGCTCTTAAAAAGAAAAATTCATACAAGACCAAGCTCCGTGACCTTGAGATACAGGACGCTGAGTTTATTGAACTGTAGGTGATATCATGACGGAATATTTCAAGCGTTACCGCAGTTTTGTTGCAAGCTGTCTTGAGGATAAAGACTGCGACTTTGCAAAGCTCCTTGATTATCACAAAGAACATATCGCTTTTTTTCAGCACGAACGGCTGATACATCTTATCGTGACGGTGCTTTTTGCACTTTGTACTGTCATGACGTTCATTGCCATTGCAGTTTGGCAGGTCATGATACTCATACCCCTTGCCATTGCGTTTCTCGTACTGCTTGTGCCTTATATAAAGCACTACTATTTTCTTGAAAATCAGACTCAGCTTCTTTATAAGGACTATGACAAAATATACAGACGAGTACATAATTTTGGACTCGACAACGAGAAAGGCGTGAAATAATGGAGTACACAAAATACACCAAGGAGCAGTGGAAAGGCAGCGTCATAACCTCTCCCCTGCCACCAACTCTCGTTACCTGCGGCAGTATGGATAAACCCAATGTGTTCACAGTTGCGTGGACAGGCATTCTCTGCACTCAGCCGCCTGTTACCTACATCTCCGTCAGACCTGAGAGATATTCCCATGAGCTTATCACTCAAAGCGGTGAGTTCGTCATAAATCTGCCGACCAGAGAGCTTGTGAAAGCTGTGGATTGGTGCGGTGTGAAAACCGGCAGAAAAGTGGATAAGTTCAAGGGAATGCACCTTACCGCAGAACCGTCCGCAAAGGTATCTGCACCTTTGCTGGCCCAGTCCCCTGTGAATATCGAGTGCAAAATAAGAGAGATCGTGAGCCTTGGTACACATGATATGTTCATTGCGGACATTGTGGGGCTTGACGTTGCAAAAGAATTGCTTGACGAAAAAGGAAAGCTTTGCCTTGACAAAGCGGGGCTTCTTGCCTACGCTCACGGAGAGTATTACGGTCTTGGCAAAAAGCTTGGCACGTTCGGCTACTCAGTAAGGAAAAAGAAAAACAACAAAAATATCAGAAAAGGAAAATAGAGTTATGAAAAAAATTCTCACAGCCGCAGTTGCGCTGGCTGTATGCTACAGGCTCAGACCTATCAAAGCGTACGCATGGAGCGGCACTACTCACGAGGACATTGTGAAAAAATCACTTGCACTTCTGGAAAAGGAGAAAAAGCAGAAGCAGGTGACATTCTATAAAGACTATCACAGCGAGATACTCAAGGGCTGCACACAGCCTGACGATGAAAACGATATGGACAAGGGTCATGGCAAGCATTATTACTCCTGCGTTAATCCAAAGGGCAAGGAGCTTCCTGAAACTAACGGCTATTACCGCAACCGCTTTGGTGACCTTGCAGTGAGCGCAAGAACTTGCCTCGAAGAAAACTACACCGCCGCAGTATCTCTTTACAAAAGCGGTGACATAAAAAACGCCATGCGTGTTCTCGGCAGAGCCGCACATTTTATTTCAGACATGGGATGCACTGTTCACGTTGCAAACATGAAATATCAGGACAAGGCAAACAACGTGCATTACGCTTTTGAGAAGCACGTTTCCACCACCTGCACAAGACACACAGCCGACAGCTTCGACAAGCGCCTGCTGAAATACTACGGCAAGGATAACTTTGGCGAGGCTTCAAACAAGCTTGTAAAATACGCAGGCAAGTTCGTTGACACCATTTCTCACCTTGACCCAAGAGCTTTTGATGACGTTGCAAAGAACACTCTGCCGGTCACACAGCAGAATGTCACAGCGCTTCTTCTGAAATTCTATGACGATTGCACCTCTGACGCAGGGAATTACATACTTGACGGCAAGGCTTACACATTCAAAAACGAGATATCGGGACTTATCCTCACTGTTACCCCTAAGGGATTGCAGCTTGAAAAACCTGACAAGGAGCTTGAACAGAAGCTGACGGTCTGTCTTACAGAGGACGGCACATTCGGTTTAAAGATAGGCGACGGCGGATATGTAAACGCTTCATGCAAGGGCTATGACTATCTGAAAATAGACGGCAAGCCTGTTCAGTTCAGGGTCACTGCGCTGGGAAAAAGACGTTTCAGAATATCCACTGAGTCCACAGACTATGTAAAGGTGCTTGCAAACTCAAAGGGCGGAAAGCTCTCCTTCGCTGACCTTGAGCCTGAAAACTCAACTCAGATTTGGATACTTAACTAAAGATCACAACACAAAAAAGGCAGACTCATCGTCTGCCTTTTTTTACTGCAAATTATGTTTGCGTGTTATTATAAAGTTAGTCAACAGGAAATATGCCAAGATATATGCGAACTGATACATTGTCATAAACACAAGTCTTAGGTTAAATGCCACTTCTGTATCGGGCAAGCGTGACGTTGGCATAAAGAGCATATTCCACAGAGAAAGGTCGCCTGCCAGATTGCTTATCATCGAGGATAACATATTGCAAGCGAAGATTATGGCAAAGCCTACAAGAACTTTATGCTTGAAACAGTTTGAAAGGGAGATAACAAAATATAAGAATATCTGCAAGCCTGCAAACAGCGTCAGAGTATACAGGCATATCAGAAACGAAGTGAGCGGTTCTTCAGCAAAGCCGTTGCCCAAAGCGTTTATAAAATCTCCAACAGAGTCAAGATACTCTGTTGGGTCGATAAGCAACAGCGAAAGCACAAAAACGATCATGCTTGCCGCCGACCATATAACAGAAGAGATGAACTTTGTGAAAATGTGATAATATGGCTTGACAGGTATTGTCAGCATAAGATAGCCCTCGTCAGTGAAAAGGGTCTTGTGAAAGTTCGTCAACGATATGGTAAAACCCACAGTGAACAAAGCCCCCACGGCAATACCATAGGCAATGCTCACAACAATGAATATCATCAGAAAATTAGGGTTTTTAACGCTCTCACCATAACGGAGCATAAGAGAAAATATCAGTGCAACTATCATATATCCCACCACAAGAGGGAAAAACTTTCTTGCCGAGCGTTTAAGCTCATATTTCAAAAGCTTGCCTAACATCTGTACACCTCCCTGAAAAGCTGATCCACAGACTTGCCGGTTTCGTTATGGATAGCGTCAACAGATTTATGCAGCCTTAGCATACCATTTTGTATCATCACCACGTCGTCAAGAACAGGTTCGATATCTGCAATAAGGTGGGTGGAAATTACCACAGCCGCCCGCTCATTGTAATTTGAAATTATGGTGTTGAGAATATAATCTCTCGCCGCAGGATCAACGCCTGCAATTGGCTCATCAAGAAGATAAACGTCAGCCTCACGGCTCATAACAAGACAAAGCTGCACCTTTTCTTTTGTACCCTTTGACATTGTCTTGAACTTTGCCGCAGGGTTTATCCCCAGCCTGTTCATCATATCCTGAGCCTTTGCTACATTGAAATTGCTGTAAAAATCCTGAAAAAACCTAATCATCTCATTTACTTTCATATCGTCAGGTATGAAATTTCTGTCAGGCAGATAGGAAACCACTTTTTTAGTTTCCACGCCAATAGGCATTCCGCATATGAGTATATCCCCTGCCGTAGGTTTTATAAGTCCACAGCAAAGCTTGATAAATGTTGTTTTTCCGCTTCCGTTCGGCCCTAGCAGACCGATAATTTTACCCCTCTCCAGCGCAAGGTCAAGATTGCTCAGCGCTGTAAAGCTTCCATACTGCTTTGTAAGCCCATAAGTCTGCAAAACAGTTTCCATGCTGTCCCCTCCTTTGTAGCAAAAAGCAGCAAGACTTTAACACGCCTTGCTGCCGCATTATTATCTTTCTTCACAAATAAGCTTGATCGCAGTTCTTTCCTCACCGTCGATCAAAACGCTTGCAAATGCAGGGATACAAATAAGATCAATGCCCAATGGTGCAAGATAGCCCCTTGCGATTGCTATAGCCTTGATCGCCTGATTGGCTGCGCCTGCGCCCACTGCCTGTACCTCAACTGCACCGCTGTCACGGATAACGCCCGAAACTGCTCCTGCCACCGAATTAGGGACAGACCTTGAAGAAACCTTTAGAATTTCCACTTGAATACCTCCATAAGTAAATTCAAAGAATTTACCCCACTTATTATACACACTATATTATACTACATACATAATAAAATTTCAAGCTTTATTAATACTTTTCGTTATTATCGCTTAATAACACGCTGTATATTTGTTGCTTTTCCCGATTTTTCATCAAATTTTACCACAACTCCGTTTATAAAGCAATCGTTTGTGCTTTCTGAAAACCTCACAGGGGTGAGATATTTGAACTTATTTATGACTATATCACTGTCTACCCCAAGTACGGAAAGCTCAGGGCCTGTCATTCCAACATCGGTGATATAGGCGGTATGTCCGCCTAAGATCATTTCATCAGCCGTCTGAACATGGGTATGCGTGCCAAGCACAGCAGTGCATCGTTTTTGCAGATAAAAGCCCATAGCCTTTTTCTCAGAAGTTGTCTCCGCATGAAAATCAACGATTATATTAGGCGTATCAATGCTTTCAAGAAGCTTGTCAACATAGTTGAAAGGATTTTCCACTGCTTCCATATACATCGTTCCCATAAGATTTACCACGGCTATCTTATAAGGACACATATCGATATAAGTCACACCATGACCCATAACACCCTCAGGGTAATTGGCAGGTCTTAATAGTTGCTCGTTTGTGTCATAAAGCTCCTCAGCCTCACGTCGTCTGAAAGAATGATTTCCTGTCGTTACAACGTCAGCACCTATATTGAGAAGCTGTCTGTAAGACTGCGGTGTGATACCATTGCCCTGAGCAGAATTTTCACCGTTCACTACGGTCACATCTATATCATATTCACGCTTCAGCTTATACATTCTGCTTTCAAGAAAATCGCAGCCGCTTTGTCCCACAACATCTCCGATAAAAAGTAAATTCATTTGCTATCTCCGTTCTATACTGCATTTTACAGTTACCCTTATTATACACTATCCTTACTGCAAAATCAAGCAGACATCACAAAAAAATCAGACGCTTTTACACGTCTGATCTTTCATATCAATTATCGTCAACTGAAATATCATCAACTATCTCAGGAGTATCCTGGATTTCTGGTGTTTTATCAGGTTCGCCCATGAACTCGCTCTCTGTAAGCTCGCCATTCATAAGCTTCTCAAATGTTGCACCGTCAACCTTTTCATATTTCATAAGATACTTAGCCACAACATGAAGCTTATCCATATGCTCGTTGAGTATCTTTTCAGCGTCAGTAAATGCACTTTCAATAAGAGTTCTTATCTCATTATCGATCTCAGCCGCAACGTTATCGGAATAGCTTGGCGTATTAGTGTAATCCCTGCCAAGAAATACTTCATGATCGCCCTGACCGTATACAACTGGACCAAGATTGTCACTGAAGCCGTAGCGTGTTACCATGTTTCTAGCTGTGGAAGTAGCTCTCTCAAGGTCATTTGAAGCGCCTGTTGAGATGTCGTCAAGGATCAGCTTTTCAGCAACACGTCCGCCAAGAAGAACCACGATATTTTCGTACATCTCGTTCTTGCTAACATAAGATTTATCCTTGACAGGCAGGCTCATTGTGAAACCGCCAGCCTGACCTCTAGGTATGATAGATACCTGATGAACTTTATCTTGTGATTTGCTGTAGTATGTGCAGAGTGCATGACCGCCCTCGTGATAAGCGGTAAGCTTCTTTTCGTCCTCTGTGATGACCTTAGACTTTTTCTCAGGACCTGCCACAACCTTGATAGAAGCTTCCTCAAGCTCATCTTTGGTGATAGCCTTTTTATTCTTTCTTGCCGCAAGGAGCGAAGCCTCGTTCACAAGGTTTTCAAGGTCTGCACCTGTAAAGCCCACAGTTGATTTTGCAATAGTTTCAAGGTCAACATCAGGAGCGAGCGGCTTGTTTCTTGTGTGAACTTTCAGTATAGCTTCTCTGCCCTTAACGTCAGGATAGCCCACAAGTATCTGTCGGTCAAATCTGCCCGGACGAAGAAGTGCAGGGTCAAGTATATCACGTCTGTTTGTTGCAGCCATAACAATAACAGAATCGTTATCCTCAAAGCCGTCCATTTCAACAAGAAGCTGGTTAAGGGTCTGCTCACGCTCGTCATGACCGCCGCCAAGGCCTGCGCCTCTCTGTCTGCCCACTGCGTCGATCTCGTCTATAAAGATGATAGCAGGAGCGTTTTTCTTAGCCTGCTCAAAAAGATCTCTTACTCTTGAAGCACCGACGCCCACAAACATCTCAACGAAGTCAGAACCTGAGATCGAAAAGAATGGAACTTTTGCTTCGCCTGCAACGGCTCTTGCGAGAAGCGTTTTACCTGTACCCGGAGGGCCGAGGAGCAGAACGCCCTTAGGTATTCTCGCACCTATCTCGGTATACTTCTTATTATCACGGAGAAAATCAACGATCTCCTTAAGTTCTTCCTTTTCCTCGTCTGCACCTGCAACATCATCAAAGGTAGCTTTCTTGCTGCTTGGCGCCATTTTGGCATTTGTTTTTCCGAAAGATGACATCTTTCCGCCGCCTGCATTCTTCATCATGAACACAAAGAAGAATATCATAACGCCCAGCATAAGCAGCGTCGGTATCAGATTGAGCCAGAAGCTGTTATCCGATATCGGTATAAGATTATACTGCAAAGGATCGTCTGGATTTTCAGCATTGTATTTCTTACGATAGTTCTCAGCGTCCTCACCGCCAAGGACTTCATTTGCAAACAGTGAAACATTTGGAACTGTATAACTATATACCTTATCCTCGCCCTTGAGCTTATACTTAAGCTGCCCGGAGCCAAGGTCAAGCTCAAACTGTGACACGTTTAGGCTGTCAAACTGTTCCATTATCTCCGAATATTTTTTGTCGGAAGATTTTGTGCTCATGCTTGTTAGCATATAGACCAATCCGCAGATTATGGCAACCGATACCAGCAGATAGATCAACAGGGTCTTTCCATTATTATTTTTTTTCAATCGATCACAACCTTTTGTTCTGTATTATATTTGGCTCCTTATTCGGAAACTATACCGATAAAAGGAAGATTTCTATATCTCTCATCATAATCAAGACCACAGCCAACAACGAATCTGTCCTCGATCTCATAGCATTTGAAATCAGGTGTTATGTCTGCAACACGTCTTGACGGCTTATCAAGCATAACAGCTATCTTAACACTTGGCGCACCCATTGACGCAAACTTCTTTTTTAACTCGCAAAGCGTTCTTCCTGTGTCGAGAATATCCTCAACCAATAAAACGTCCCACTCTCTCAGGTCAAGACCCATAAAATCATGATCTCCTGAAATTGAAACATTTCCTGTTGAGCTTGTGCCAACATAACTCTTTGCAGTAATAAAAGCGATCTGCATATCGTTGTCGATACTTCTTACAAGATCAGCAGTAAACACGAACGCTCCCTTAAGAACGCACACAACAAGAAGCTTTTTTCCTTTATACTCTTCAGTTATCTCTGCTCCAAGCTTTTTCACAGACAATGCAAGCTCTTCCTCAGAATAAAGAACCGATATATTGTTCATTAACTAACAACCTCTCTGATTATATATTATCAATGTGACAGAAAAGTGAAAAAATACAAGTTCACACAAAAAACTTTTCAGCTTAGGGTGATATTCATCTCACTTTATGGTAAAAGCCAATATTTTAACGGTTTCAGAGTCTATCTTCACCCTTTCAGCCGCACCGCTTCCTTCAACGAAAACAACGCCCTGACTATCTTTTAGGATAACGGCACTGCTCCTGTCCTCAAGTCTGAAGTACTTGTTCACCAGCTTTCGCACATCGCTGTCAAAATCTCTGTTCACAAGGCGTATCTTCTCGCCCTCTCTGCGATTTTCGACAACAATCTCACCCTTTATTTTATCATAATCCAGACAACAATTTGCAAACTTTTTATGAACATTTGCGATTTTTCCGTCAAAAGGATAGATTTTGAACTCTATCTCCCTGTTGCCGAACTGATAAACGCCCTCGCCGCTTACATTAACGCTCCTGATAGTGCTGTTTTCAAGCATCTCGCCCTTTACAAAGCTGAGCACACCTTTTGAGCAGACCGCAAAAACTCCGCCCTTGACGTTCGCCTTGCCAACGTCAAGTATCAGCCTGTCGATATCCTCGATACTGTCATGGCTCACAGTAAGCCCCTCTTTCTCAAGAATGTGCATTATTGCACGTCGGCGTACACTTTCGTGGAGCTGTCTTAGACACAATGCGTCATAACCCTTTGGCAAGACCGCTTTCTCAAAGGCTTCAAGCCCCTGACTTTCAAGATAGTCGCTGTCTGTTCTAAGCCTGTCAGCTGTCATGGAATATGAGCCAAAAAGCGAACTATTAAGCTCCGCAAGCCTTGGCACAACAAGGTGGCGAATCTTATTTCTGGTATAATCGTCAGTAAGATTTGTGGAGTCAGTAACAAAGTCCTGTCCTCTCTCTTTAAGAAAGCCCTCTATTTCCTGACGAGTACAATTTATAAGCGGTCTTATGATATTTCCCCTCACAGGCGGTATTCCGCAAATACCTTTCAGACCTGTACCTCTTGCGAGGTTGAATATGGCAGTTTCAAGGCAATCCGAAAGACTGTGTGCTGTGCATATCTTGTCTGCACCGATACTGTCGAAAAAGTCATATCTAAGCTTTCTTGCCCCCTCCTCAGTGGATACAGAATGTTCCTTGCAATAACCCACAACGTCGGCATGAAACACCTTCAGCTCGACCCCAAGCTTCTCGCAAAGTTTTTCACAAAAATGCTGATCTCTGTCGCTTTCCTCCCCACGGAGGTGGTGATTGACATGACAAGCGCATACATCATAGCCCAGCTCATATAAACACAAAAGGAGCGTAACGCTGTCGGCACCTCCTGAGAGGCACACAAGCAAGCGTTCGCTCTTATTTGCCATATTAAATTTCTCTATGGTAGAAGCTACCTTTACAAGAAAATTATTCATCATCTCTCCTGAAATCAAGACCTCTGAACAGGGTATATTCGCCTATCCAGCCAAGCTGCACCTTATCTGTCTGTCCGTGACGGTTTTTCGCAACGATACACTCAGCCACCGACTTGTCGCCCTCATCGCTGTAGTAAGCGTCACGATAGAGGAACATGATGATATCAGCGTCCTGCTCGATAGAACCTGATTCTCGCAGGTCTGAAAGGATAGGTCTTTTATCGTCACGCTTCTCTGAGCTACGGGAAAGCTGTGAAAGTGCGATAACAGGCACATTAAGCTCCTTAGCCATAAGCTTCAAGGAACGTGTTATCTCAGACACCGCCTCAACACGGCTGGCGTTTTTATTTGCTGATTGCATGAGCTGTATGTAGTCGATGACCACAAGTCCAAGATTTCTCATTCTTCTGAGCTTTGCTTTCATCTGCGGCACTGTACAGCCTGCACCGTCATCAAAATATATAGGAAGCTGTGACAGCGTATCTGCCGCACCTGCTATCTTCTCCCAATCGGAAGGCTCAAGATTGCCCGACCTAAGCAGGGTATTATTAACAAGTGCCTCTGAAGCGAGCATACGGGACACGAGCTGTTCCTTACCCATTTCGAGAGAGAATATAACAACGTCACGCTTTGTCGCCTTGCAGGTATTCACCGCAATATTAAGTGCAAATGCAGATTTTCCCATCGCAGGACGTGCAGCGATAATGATAAGGTCAGTTCTGTTAAGACCTGTTGTGATTGCGTCAAGCTGGCCAAAGCCTGTCTTTGCGCCAAGATGTTCGCCTGCGTCAGGACCTGATATCTCCTGCAAATGCTCGAATGTATCAACGATAACGTCGCTTATTCGTGTAAGGCCCTGAACATCTCTGCCCTGTCTTATCTCAAATATAGACTGCTCGGCAGCGTCAAGCTGCGTCTGAGAATCCTCACCGCCGTCATACGCCTTTTCAAGAATCTGATTAGCGGCATTTATAAGCGACCTTACCCTTGCTTTTTCCTCGATTATCTTGCAATAGCTCTCGATATTATCCGTTGACGGCACCATTTCCATAATACCAAGAAGATAATTCTTAGCCATTGCAGACGTTTCAAAAACACCCATTGTGACGGCTTCATTAATTACCGTGATAAGGTCCTCTTTGCTGCCTGTGGTGAACATTCTCACTATTATGGTGAAAAGCTGCTGGTGCTGTGGACGATAAAAGCTTTCAGGCTTTAGTATCTCAATGACCTTCGGAAGCACCGAAGGATCACGAAGAACTCCTCCCAGAACAGCTTCCTCAGCCTCCTGAGAAAATGGCAGCTCCCTGCCAAGGGTCGCTCCTGTGGTAAGCCCACGGAAATTATCAGCCATGATTACTCCTCAACGACCTTTACTTTAATGCTGCATGATACGCCATGAGTAAGCTTTATCTGTGCAGTATAGTCACCGAAAGCCTTTATCTCGGCTGTAAGATTGATCTTCTTCTTCTCGATAACAACGCCATACTGAGCCTTGAGGCAATCTGAAATAACGTTTGCTGTAACTGCGCCAAAGAGCTTTCCGCCCTGACCTGCCTTAGCCTTTACCAGAACTTCCTTATCCTTTATTTTCTCTGCGATAGCTTTATTGTCGGCTGTTTCAACATCTATCTTGTGCTGAGCGGAAGCCTTTTTGCCTGCAAGGTCATTAAGGTTTTTAGCTGTAGCTTCAAGTGCAAGACCCTTTCCGATAAGAAAATTTCTTGCATATCCGTCTGCAACGTTGATGATATCTCCCTGCTTGCCTGAACCCTTTACATCTTTTAACAAAATAACTTTCATATTATTCACTCTGCCTTTCTTTTTTTATTCCTGCGAATTATTTTCCCAGTATTCGTCAATGGCGTCTGCAAGGCGCTTTCTCGCCTCATTCATTGAACAGTTGAGCTGAGTTGCCGCCATAGTAAGATGACCGCCGCCACCCAAAGACTCCATGACGATCTGCACATTACAAGCACCCATGCTTCGTGCAGAGATATTTATCACACCGTTCGTTTCATAGATAACGAACGAAGCTTTTACGCCTGTTATACCAAGCAGCTCGTCTGCCGCCTGTGAAGCCGCTATCCTTATTTCAGAGAAGCTTTCCTCTGTATAAGCCACTGCACACTCTTTATAAAGGTGAGCACTGTTTATAAGCGACGATTTTTGATGATAAGTCTCGATAGAGTTTGCAAAAAGCTTTTTGACAGCTATGGTATCAGCGCCCTTTTTCTTCAAAAATGCTGCCGCTTCAAAAGTGCTTACGCCTGTTTTCATAATGAAATTCTTTGTATCCAGCATTATTCCCGCAAGCAGAGCTTCCGCCGCATGGACTGTGATGTTGGAATCCTCACCGAAATACTCGATAAGAGCGGTCACAAGCTCGCAGGCTGATGACGCATTCGGCTCTAAGAACGACATGATAGTCGGCTCGATTCCGTTCACCATTCTTCTGTGGTGGTCGATAACTACCACATTTTTCGCCCTTGCAAGTATCTCCTTTGACTCCACCAGTGCAGGGTTATGGGTATCAGTTACCACAAGAAGCGTGTTATCGTCAAGTCTTTCAAGACCCTCCTGAGGGGTTATGTAATAATGCTCCGACTCATTTTCATTTATATAATTTATAAGCGTTTTCGACAAATTCTGCTCAGGGTCTACCACAACGTAAGCTTCTTTTACCATGTTTCTGATAGCACAGCAGAAGCCTGTTGCAGAGCCTACGCTGTCAAGGTCGCCAAATCGATGACCCATTATAAGCACCTTATCGTGGTTGCAGATAAGCTCCAGCATAGCCTTTGCCACCATACGGATACGGGTCTTATTGTTCTTGTCAGGTGCAGAAGAAATGCCGCCGAAGAACTTGAACTCACCGTCCTCCTTGACAGCCGCCTGATCTCCGCCACGTCCAAGGCACATTTCGAGAGCCTGCTTTGCAAACTTCTCGCTCTCCGCAAGGTTTGCACCATCTCTGCCCACACCTATGGACAATGTAAGGTTAGAACGCTCGCCAACGGCTATTTTTCTTGCCTGCTCGAGTATCTTAAATCTCTGCTCGATTATAGGTGCAAGGTGGCGTTCCTCCATATAAACATAGAACTTGTCGCTTGCTACTTTCTTTGACACCGCAGTAGTATTCTCCAAAAATTCCTCTATGAGCTTTTCTATCTCAACAACAACGTGAGCCTTTTCACTCTCTCTGATATTTGACATAAGCTCGTCAAAGTTGTCGATAGTTATGATTATTACCGCCTTGTGGGACATTCTGAACTCATATTCAAGCTCCACATAATCGGTAACGTCATTGAAATAGACCATTGAAAGCTCACCGTTCACATCGGTGTGTATAGCCTTCGCCTTATAAAAATGGGCGTTTATGCACACAAGGTCGCCGTCAGAGGAATATATCTTGTCCATATCAATGTTCATAAGCTCAGTGAGGTCAATGCCGTAAGCCTCTTCCTCAGAGTAGACCTGTCTGCCAAAAAGTCTGTTATACCACACGATGACGTTTTCGCTGTCGATTATTATAGCAGGAGCAGGAAAATTCAGGAGAGAATCTCTCTCCGTCTTTGAGATCATCGTGGAAAGCTTTGCCACATACTTGCGAGTGTGATTGTGGAAAACCACTTCTTCAAGCACCCACAATACAGCCGCCGCCACAGACACTAGGATAAGCACACTGCCCGACTCTCTGTGAGACGGAGTAGAATGCAGCATAAAAGCGCCTATAAGTGACGAAAGCATGGTAACGCACACTGTTATTCTTATTATGATCTGTAATCCGTTGTTACTTTTCATTTTAAAGCTCCTGCATTTCTATAAACAACCGCACTGTTGACAGGCGGTCATAATTCCATTATTATCGGCAAAATCATAGGACTTCTCTTTGTCTTTGTGAAGATAAAGTCCGAAAGATTGTCCTTCATTCTGCCCTTTATGGTATTCCAATCCTTCATATTTCTGTCAAGACAATCCTGAAGTGTTTCGGTAAGAAGCTTCTGAGCTTCGGTCATAAGCTCCTCGCTCTCTCTTACATACACAAAGCCTCTTGAAACCACGTCAGGCCCTGCAAGGATATCTCCCGAAGCCCTGTCGATAGTTGCCACGGCAATGATAAGTCCGTCCTGAGCAAGATGTTTTCTGTCACGGAGAACTATTGCGCCAACGTCGCCAACGCCAAGACCGTCCACAAGTACCTTGCCCGCAGGCACTTGTCCTGTTATCTTCATGTCAACGCCGTCTGTTTCGATAACGTTGCCTATATCAGCAATGATTATATTGCTCTCAGGGATTCCCACAGAAAGTGCCGTATCTCTGTGTTTCATAAGATGCTTATACTCACCGTGTACAGGGATAAAGAACTTTGGCTTTGTGATAGAAAGCAACAATTTCTGCTCTTCCTGACAAGCGTGTCCTGAAACGTGTACCTCGTACATTGACTCATATATTACCTCTGCACCCAATCTCATAAGGTCGTTTACTACCTTTGTGACATACTTTTCATTGCCGGGGATAGGATTAGCCGAGATTATGATAAAGTCCATAGGAGTGATAGTAACGTTCCTATGCTCGTTTGCCGACATTCTTGTAAGCGCCGACATAGGCTCACCCTGACTTCCCGTTGTGACGATGACCATTTTTTCAGGTGCATATCTCGATATAGTGTCGATATCCACAAGCACACCGTCAGGCACTTTAAGATAGCCAAGCTCGATGCCCTTTGAGATAACATTCACCATACTTCTGCCCGACACAGCTACCTTTCTGCCGTGTGTGACAGCGTTATTTATTATCTGCTGAACTCTGTGAACGTTTGAAGCGAAAGTGGCAATGATTATCCTCTTGCCCTCAGCCTTGTTGAAAAGCTTCACAAAGCTTTCGCCAACCTTGCGCTCGCTCATGGTATAGCCGGGTCTTTCAGCGTTTGTAGAGTCAGCCATAAGAGCCAAAACGCCCTTGTTTCCAAGCTCTGCAAATCTAGGCAGGTCGATTATACCGCCCTCGATAGGTGTATAGTCTACCTTGAAGTCACCGGTATGGATAAGCACACCAGCAGGGGTATGGATAGCCATTCCCACGGCATCAGGAATAGAGTGATTTACTCTTATAAACTCCACCGCCATACAGCCAAGCTTAACTGTCTGTCTTGGCGTTACAACGTTGAGTTTTACAGTTTCCAGAAGCCCATGCTCTTTCAGCTTGCCCTCAACAAGACCAAGGGTAAGCCTTGTGCCGTAAACAGGTACGTTGAATTTTTTCAGAAAATACGGCAGACCGCCTATATGATCCTCATGACCATGTGTAAGCACAACGCCCCTGAGCTTTTCCTGATTTTTCTCAACGTATGAGAAATCAGGGATAACGATATCAACTCCAGGCATTTCACTGTCAGGGAATGCCAATCCGCAGTCGATAACGAACATATCGTTTGAACACTCGATAACAGTGAAATTCTTGCCTATCTCGTTAAGACCGCCAAGAGGGATTATCTTCACAGGCGTTCTTCTTACAGGCTCTTTCACTCTGTTCGCCGCAGGTCTTGGACGTCTTTGCTGAGTATTCTGCGGTTTTCTCTGTGGAGTTTCATTTCTCGGCTGAAGCGTTTTTTTCACACTGCCCGAAGCTCTCTGACTTTTTACACGGTCAAGCTCTTTTGAAGCCTGAGCCAAAGGTATCTCGCTCTTATTCTGTTTTTTTCTAAAAAAACGTTTTTGTGTAGGATTTTTTAATGTGTTGTTCTTTTCGTTCATAAAATAATGTACTTTGCCCTGCTGTACTCCGCTTTTAAGCCTTCAAAGGCACAAAATGCCGCAAAAAAGCAGCACAAACATACGGCAGGAGCAATTATCTCCTTCCTGCTGCATTTTATCATGCTCAAATAATATTCGATTTTTCCGTTTAGATTCAATATACCGCTGCGTTTGGGCTTTATTATCATGTGCTGTCAAAAACGCTTAAAGCCTCAAAGAAAGACAAAATGGTGTGATGAACGCAGTTTAAATACAGCGGCATGAGCCGCCTTTGTCCGAACAAAAATATCTGATTATATTGTACTCCATTTTCATCTCAATGTCAATAGCAATTTATTACATTTATCTGAATATGCCCTTTATCCTGCTTGTTATATCCTCGCAAAAGGCAGCCGCCTGCTCGCAGCTCACACTTTCTACAAACACTGTTATACCTTTTTTATCCCTCAGCGGTCTGATAACTGCGTGGGTCTTGCCCATTGTTATCTCACCCTCTGCCGAACAGCCAAGCTCTGAAAATATCTTTTCCTTGTTTTCACGGCTCATTGTTATGCCCACAAATCGGCTTGAAGTGTATGCGTCAGGCACATCACAGAGAGCTTTTTGTAGCGTTATCCCCTGCTCTGACAGATAAGACGTCACCGCTGACGCAAGGTAAAGTCCGTCATAGGCAAACATATTATGGGTCGAAACCGCAACGTCCTTTGCTATGTCAGCGTTGTTTTCGTATCGGTAAAGCCTGCCACAGTGGTCTTCAGCAGTAGCATCGGCATTAGAGGGGAAATTCTCAGGCAATGCCACCGCAAGCCCCTTTTCAAAGCACACCCCTGCATACATTGCCACCAGCTTTTCCCACATGACATAGCTTGTTTTCTCACTGTAAGCTGATACTTTTGTGCCGTCTGCGGAAAGATTGAATATTATACGCTCACCGTCTATATCGTTCCTGCCGTGAAAAAGTCTGTCGGCAAGGGTCGCCTTTTTAACATCATATGTGCGGATATCCACATTTACGCCTTTAAATCGATCAGGGAGTATTTTTTCAAGCTCTGCGACGTATATCTCCCTCACCGCTGAAAAATCTGTCACACAACCCGTCTGAGAAAGCCCCACACTGCGATAAGCTCTGTCGTCAGCTATGCTTCCAATGCGGTCAAGAAGCTTTTCATCAGGCAACATTCCCCCAGCCGAAATAAGCCTTGCATGACCTGAAATGTTTGCGCCTATGAGTATGCCGAACTCTCCGCCAAATCTGTTCACAGCATAAGAAAGCTCTGAAATGCCTGCTCTGCCTATACTGTACACGTTCACTCCAGCCTGACATATGCCGCAGTCAAGGGCTTGTTTGAGCAAAAGGCTTTCGTCAGAGCCATAGGCTGTCACTATACTTCCGCCTTTTTTTGCGGCGCTTGCGGCACAAAGTCCAAAAAGCATAGCCTTTTGTGCTGTGGCTTCACCGCCCCACAAACTGCACTCGCCGTTTTCGTCTATGACC
The DNA here is from genome assembly GCF_040924265.1 of Ruminococcus sp. RTP21198st1_G1_RTP21198_201120. Classification (NCBI taxonomy): domain Bacteria; kingdom Bacillati; phylum Bacillota; class Clostridia; order Eubacteriales; family Oscillospiraceae; genus Ruminococcus; species Ruminococcus sp. RTP21198st1_G1_RTP21198_201120. The sequence goes on along the minus strand of NZ_JBCOMH010000015.1, from coordinate 58,901 downwards.
AGTCGGCTGTCAGATGATCTTTTCACGTTTTCATAAAGCCTTGCGCCCTTTTCAACAGTTTTTCCAGACCATATGCCCACGCCTTTTTCAATGACGGCTTCACTTGCGATATGAGCCTTTTCGCCTATGACGGAATATTCACCGCACTTCACACCGCTGTCAAGGACAGCCCCACGGCATACCACTGCACTGTTTATATCACAGCGTTCAGATATCACCGAGCCTATGCCAACATATCCGTTCACCTTGCCGCCCTTTACAACAGCGTTATTGTCTATGACGCTTCCGCTTTCTATGACCGACCCTGACATGACAGAAACGTTCTCTCCTATATAAACAGGCTCACCTATTGCCGCACCGCTGAAATTATTTTCCGTCAGCCTTTGTGGCATATTTTCGTTGTAAAGCATATGCCTTTGACAATCGAGAAAAGCCTCAGGCGTGGTTATCCTTTTATAATAGCCTTTTCCGTCAAGCAGGACAGCTTCGCCACTTTTCACAGCCTCGGGTATAATATCCTCCGTCATATCCATAGGCTTTTCAGGATTAAGACTTTCAAAAAGCTCTCTTTTCACTATATATATGCCAGCAGGTTTGTTTTCAGTATCATAAGTCAGAGCCGTACAAAAAGTATCGTGGCTCAAATGAACTTTTATGATCTCATCAAGAGGGTGGGTGCATATACAGTTACATTCCACGGCAAGAATTTCTGTTTCATCGCACATTGCTGTTCTAACAGCCTGCACAGTGCTTTTGCCTGCGGTGTTTATCATATGGAGCTTTATCTTACCTGAGTATTTTTCATCAAGAAGCCTTTCTACCTGTTCAGAGCCATAGCCCACCGCAAGGACAGCTTCTTCAAAGCCTGCTTTCTCCAGCATTTCAAGAGTAAAAAGCAGAATTTCTTTTCCGCATAATCTCAGAAGAGCCGCAGGTCGCCTGTCTGTCATGGGCATCAATCTTTCTCCACGTCCTCCGCATAAAACAACAGCTTTCATATATGTTCCTCCGTTCATAATATTTGATTTAATGTATTATTGGAAAACATACCCACTGTTATTCATGTGAAAAAAATTTGCCACCGCCCTTTTCAAGATAGAAAAAATATGCTATAATGTAGGATGCGGCATAAAAGAAATTCTACGGAGGTGTATATAATGGAGCAGTTTACGGCTCTTAAAAGAAAAGCACTTGAAAAATATTTTTCACGAATGAACGACCAACAGCGCAAGGCTGTGTTCAAAATAAAAGGACCTCTCCTTATACTGGCAGGAGCAGGAAGCGGCAAGACCACTGTTTTGGTAAACCGCATCGCAAACATGATATACTTCGGCAACGCATACAACACAGAGCAGACATACGGCACGCCCTCTGAGCAGGACATACAGTTTCTCAAAGACTACATTGACGGCAAGACAAATGACGCTTCTACCCTCGCAGACATTGTGGCATATGACTGCATAAAGCCGTGGAGCATACTTGCTATCACGTTCACAAACAAGGCGGCAGGCGAGCTTAAAGAACGTCTTGCAGGAATGTTGGGAGAGGCAGGTCAAGGCATAACGGCGGCGACTTTCCACTCCGCCTGCGCAAGGATACTCAGGCGAGAATGTGACAAGCTTGGATTTTCAAGCAGTTTCACCATTTATGATTCTGACGATTCTCAGAGAACTGTAAAAAGCATATTGAGAGAGCTTGGCATATCCGAGAAGATGTTTCCACCGAGAACGATACTCAGCGAGATATCCCACGCTAAAGACCTGCTCCAAGAGCCTGATGAATACATCGCCTCAGCCGCAGGAGATTATCGTAATCTGACCATAGGCAAGGTATACAAGCACTATCAGAAGAAGCTCAAAGCCGCAAACGCTATGGACTTTGACGACATGATCTGCCACACAGTCAAGCTTTTTGAGCAGTTTCCTGACGTCCTCGACCACTATCAGAACTTGTATAAATATATAATGGTAGACGAGTATCAGGACACCAACAAGGCTCAGTTCAGACTTGTTTCGCTGCTGTCACAGAAGTATAACAACCTGTGCGTTGTGGGTGATGACGACCAGAGTATCTACAAGTTCCGTGGTGCGACTATCGAGAACATCCTCAACTTCGAGGAGCAGTTCGACTGCAATGCTGACACTGATGTTATAAAGCTTGAACAGAATTACCGTTCAACACAGAACATTCTTAACTGCGCAAATCAGCTTATAAGCAACAATCAGGGAAGAAAGGGTAAAAATCTGTGGACAGCTTCGGGTGACGGTGAAAAGGTAACAGTCTACAAGGCTTCAAGCGAACGCAGTGAAGCAAAATTCGTGGCTGACACTATTTTAGAGGACATAAACAAGGGCAGAAAATACAATGACCATGCCATTCTCTACCGAATGAACGCACAATCGAACGCTTTGGAGCAGACGTTCATACAAAGTGGAATACCATATAAAATAATAGGCGGTCTGAAATTCTATGACAGAAAGGAAATAAAGGATATCCTCGCTTATCTTTCTGTTATAAACAACCATTTCGACTTTCTCCGTCTGAGAAGAATAATCAACGAGCCGAAACGTGGTATCGGCGAAGCCACTGTAAACGCTCTTGAGCAGATAACCTCAGACCTTGGGGATTCACCTATCCACATCATGCAGGAAGCCGATATGCTTGCACCCCTTGTGAAGCGTTCAAAACAGCTTATGCCTGTGGGCGATATGCTCTCAGAGCTTACTGAGCTTTCTGACACTCTGCCACTTGCGGAGCTTTTGGACAAGCTTCTTGATATGACAGGCTACAAGCGTCATCTTGAAATGCAGGGCGACGAGGGTCTTACACGTCTTGAAAACATCAACGAGCTTAAATCCACTATGTCAAGCTATGAAGAAAATGCTGACGAGCCGTCGCTGTCGGGATTTTTGGAGGAAATATCACTTTACACTGACGTTGACAATCTCGACTCTGATGCTGACTATGTTGTGCTTATGACAATGCACTCTGCAAAGGGTCTTGAGTTCCCCATAGTTTTTGTTGTGGGCATGGAGGACAATATCTTCCCATCATCAAGAAGTCTTGAATCAGAAGCTGACACGGAAGAGGAACGCAGACTTGCCTATGTTGCGGTGACACGAGCAAAGGAAAAGCTTTATCTTACCCACGCAGAGGAGCGTATGCTCTATGGTCGTACTGACAGAAACAGGATATCACGCTTTATAAAAGAGCTTCCTGCCGATTGCATAGAAAAGCAAGCCGAGGAAACAAAGGCTTCACCTTATCTCAACGGCTATGAAAAGCCTCACAGCATGAGCCTGCAACAGCAATTGGCTCAGCGAAAGGCTGATAAGAGCAATTTTTCTGTTAATACTGAAACTTTTGCACCAGGCGACAGAGTTTTGCACAAGATATTCGGTGAAGGCACTGTTTTAAGTTCAAAACCTATGGCTAACGATACTCTTGTTGAGATAGCATTCGATAATCGTGGTACAAAGAAGATAATGGCAAATTACACGAAGATAAAAAAGATATAAAGATATAAGATAGAAAGATCCGCAGGGCGAAACAAAACGCTCTGCGGATTTTTTGCAATATAAAAGCCGTACACCCAAAAAATGTACGGCACATTTTATGTATCAGATAACATCGTCTTCCTGATTTGGAATGTTAAGCTGTTTCTTTGGAACACGCTTGATAGGATCATAGACCCACTTCTTACAGCTATAATCAGCGTCTACCAGACCCTGCTTCTCACAAAGGACCTTATTTCCTTCTCTTGATCTGTTGCCGAAAAGGCAGTAAGAACATGACGGTGAAATTCTGTTACCAAAATAGCTCTTCTTTGCCATGATTTATACAACTCCTTTAAGATAAGTTAATCTTTTTTCATTTGTTATTAATTATATCATACTGTTTTAGAAAATGCTAGTCTTTTCTTCAAAGTTAGTAATAAAATCATCATAATCAAGCAAAATGAGGGAACAAAATTGTTCACTTTGACGAATTTAACATTATTTGTAACAGAAGTCAAAACTGAATCAGGAATAAAGAAAGGATAGATAAAACGGCATATGACAGCAGACAAAAAGGCTGATGTCAAACGTGAGATAAAAAACGGCACAAGGGAGAAATCCACGCCAAGTGCAGATATTTGTATAATCACACACAAACCACCGAAGGAGCAGACAGCAGCTATAAATGGCAGAAGATAAAATGGACTTCCCGAAAGCTCAGTGAGAGAGGTTATTTCAAGACAGCTTTTCACAAGCACAAGCTCGTTTTCTGACAGTGAAAACGCATTTTTCAGAAAGCTGAACGCTCCGCAGTATTCAAGAGAGGACATAAACGCTCCGAAAAAGACTATCATAACGCAGATAACAAAAAGCGACTTTCCTGCTGAGATAACGCTGTCGGTGAACATTCTGCCGTCAAGTCTGAAAGTCGGCTTTGATGTTTTCTTATCCTCATTTATAGCTCTGCCGAGAACAAGTGCAGTGAGAAAATTTGCCGCTAGTATGGATACGAACACTGCAATGCCTGCTCCTGTACAACCAAACACCGCAAGACCCACTGTACCAGAATAAAAAGCAGGCCCTCCACAGCAGCAAAAGCAGGACATTATCTTTGCAGTACGCTGGGATATTATCTTTCTCTGACACAGATCCGAAAGAAGCTTTACTCCCACAGGATAGCCTGCGGTATTGCCAAGAAGAAATACAAAGAAAAGCTGAGGCGGTATGCCCATTATAAATCTCGATATAGGATAAAAAGGCATTGAAACGCAGTAGTAAAGCCCACTTGAAACAAGTATCTGTGACAATGCCATAAAAACAAACAGCGACGGGATTATGATATTCATACAGCGGTCAACGGCTTCGGAGATACCAAGCTTTACGCTCTCGCCCCCTGATATGGTGATAATGCAGAACCATATGACCACCCCCGCAAGTATGTATACGCAAAGCTCCTTTGCAAGTCTTTTCAACATTTTTATTACCTCCCTACTTTTACTTTTTAAGTATATGTCAGTCTGTCTAATAATATAATTAAGCATAAGACAATGAACGGAGGACGCAAAAATGAAGAAGATACCATTTTTAAGCTTTTTCGGCATGACAAAAGAATTGACCGCACTAAGCTCATACATAAGCATAACTGACGACAGAGCCGCCGTTATCGAAAACTGCAAGCAGATAGTTGAGTGCAGCGAGATAATGGCAAAGGTGCTGACAGGCTCTTTTGAGATAGAGATATGGGGCAGCGGACTAACAATGTCAAATTTCTGCTCCGACAGCGTGGAGATAAGAGGAAAAATAGAGTCGGTCAAGCTTGTGTCAAGAAGTATCAGGGAGAGAGGATAATGATTTTCGGTTATATAGATTATGTTATCACAGGGGACAGCTTCACCAAGTTTTTCCGCAGGATAATGTCAAAAAAGCTTCCCGTTAGCAAAATGTGTGAAAAGAACGGAAAGCTCACTTTGCGTATGCCTGCGGAACACTGTAAGGCACTTGAAAGACTATGCGATGAACTTGGGCTTGAATACACCGCCACAAAACGTCACGGAAGCTTTGTTCTTGCAAAACGTTTTTTCGGAAGAGGAGGACTTGTCATAGGCACTGCGGCTGTCATGCTTTCGTGCTTCTATCTATCAAACGTGGTGGTGAGGTTTGACATACTCAGTGATGATGAAAATATCAGAAAAGGCGTTATGTCGGTGCTTAAAGAGGAGGGCGTTGAAACCGGCACTTATATCCCAAGCATTGATCTTATAGTCACAGAACGTGCCTTAAAGCAAAAAGTGGAGGGCATATCATGGGCAGGCATAACACGCAAGGGTGACACGCTGATAATCGACGTTATCGAAACTGAGGGTGACACAAAGCGTGAGTCAAACCGCTATCCCTCAAATCTTGTTGCCTGCGAAAACGGAGTTATCGAAAAAGTCGAGGTTTATGACGGACAGCTAAAGATACCAGTGGGAAGCGGTGTGACAAAGGGCGATATCGTTGTAGGCGGTGAGATCATCACATCAAAATCAAGCTGGATAGACGGCAAGGAAAACGTTGAAACAAAGACAAGCTATGCACGCTCAAAGGGTAAGATACTAGGCACTTTTGAGCGCACTGTCACATTCACACAACCCTTTGAGGACAAGACAGAAAAGACGACAGGCAAGAGAGATACAAAGCGTTTTTTCACTGTGTTTGACGCTGATATCCCTCTTTTTTTCTCAAAGCCTGAGGGTTACTGGAAAAATGAGCAGAGATATTCTCCTCTGTCGCTTTTCGGGCTTGAAATGCCTTTTGGCATAACCACCTGCGAACTTGAAGAATATAAATTTTCACAAGACACCCTGACAGAACAGCAGGCACTTGACGCCGTTCATGAAAAGGCGTATTTATATGAGGAAAATTTTCTCTCAGACTATGAGATTAAAGACCGGCAAGTGGAGGATAATGTGACAGAAAACGGAGTAACCGCTACTGTAACATACACCCTATATGGCGAGCTTTGCAGAGAGGTGGAATTTTTTATTAAGAAATGATCAAAAAGTGTGAAAAGGTGCATAAAAAAAGTGTTAAATCTTACTGAGATTGTTGCAATCAGAGGAAAAATGTGATATAATAGCTTTGTATAATAGGTATATCAGAACAAAAAAGAGGAAGTTGTGCTAATGGCGGAAAAACTTATCAGCGTGGACAGAATGGAAACTGTACTCAGCCTTTTCGGCAATTATGACGAGAATGTTAATCTTATCCAAAAAGAGTATAATGTTGTGATTCTCAGCAGAGGTGACGATATCAAGATAACAGGCGATGAGGAGAACGTATTTAACGCCTCGGAGGCTATAAACAGTCTTATTGCTCTTATCAACAAGGGCGAGGCTATCACTGAGCAGACTATAAGATATGTTTTCACACTTGTGCGTGAGGGCAAGCAGTATGAGATAAAGCATATGTCTGATGACGGCGTGTGCGTAACAGTGAGCGGAAAGCTCGTCAAGCCGAAAACTCTCGGTCAGAAAAGATATGTTGAAGCAATAAGGAAAAAGACTATCGTCATGGGCATTGGTCCTGCGGGAACGGGCAAGACTTATCTTGCGGTGGCAATGGCGGTAAAGGCTTTCAAGGCGCACGAGGTAGAGAAGATAATCCTCACACGTCCTGCGGTTGAAGCAGGAGAAAAGCTGGGCTTTCTTCCGGGCGACCTGCAATGTAAGGTAGACCCATATCTCAGACCGCTTTATGACGCACTTTTTGAAATGCTCGGTCCTGACACTTTCGCTAAACAGCAGGAGCGTGGCTGTATCGAAGTCGCTCCGCTGGCATACATGAGAGGACGTACTCTTGACGATTCTTTCATTATCCTTGATGAAGCGCAGAACACCACTCACGAGCAGATGAAGATGTTCCTTACACGTCTTGGATTCAACTCAAAGATAGTCATAACAGGCGATATAACGCAGATAGACCTGCCTGACCAGAGAAAGTCAGGACTTATTCAGGCAATGAACGTACTCAAAGGCATTGACGATATATCAATAAACAGATTTACCGACAAGGACGTTGTCCGTCACAAGCTTGTGCAGGACATAATCCTTGCTTATGAAAAATATAACAAAAAAGGAATGTGAAAAAGTAATGGGCAAGGTAAAAGTAATGATAACCAACAACCAGACAGAGGTAAAGATACCTGTTGGCATAAGGCTTCTTGTAAGACGCTGTTGCCATGCTGTTTTGGAATATGAGGGCCACAATGATGATTTTGAAGTTTCTGTATCTTTTGTGAATGACGAGCAGATACATGAGCTTAACAAGGAGCATAGAAACATAGACCGCTCAACAGACGTGCTGAGCTTTCCTCTTGGCGAGAACGGTGATTTTGACATGAACCACGAAACAGGCGCTTACCTGCTGGGAGATATAGTCATAAGCCTTGAAACTGCTTACCGTCAGGCTGAGATATATGGTCACTCTCTTGAAAGAGAGATAGGTTTTTTGACAGTACATTCAATGCTTCATCTCCTTGGCTATGACCATGAAGAAAGCAATCTTCAGGAGAGGATAATGCGTGAAAAGGAAGAAGCTATACTTGGCAATCTGGGCATATCCCGTGACGCCACTTTCTTAGGCGAGCATGAACACAGGTAAAACAGGGATAGGACGTTTCTTCAAGGGCTTTGTTTATGCCTTTGAGGGCGTTGTGAGCTGCATAAAAACAGAGCGCAATATGCGTTTTCACATTGGCGTTGCAGTGCTTGTGATACTGCTTATGCGATTTTACGGACTTAGCGCCGCCGAAACTGCCGCAGTTTATATCTGCATAGGGCTTGTTATTTCACTAGAGCTTGTGAACACGGCTGTTGAAGCCGCTGTGGATATGGCGTGTAAAGATAAAAACCCCCTTGCTAAAAAGGCTAAAGACTGTGCGGCAGGGGCTGTTCTCATTGCGGCGGTAGCTTCTGTGGCTGTGGGAATAAGGATATTCTGGGACTATTATGCTTTTATGGCTATAGCCTCTTATTTTGCAAGAAACATATGGCTAGGGATAGCTTTAGCCGCAGGTGTGATACTGTGGCTCGTATGGGTGTTCAAAACGCCTGCTGACAAAGATAAAAAAGATAAGGAAAAATATATATGAACAAGAAAAATGCAAATTCAAAAAATGCGTTCGTCACCATTGTTGGACGTGCGAACGCAGGCAAATCCTCATTGCTAAACGCACTTGTGGGCGAAAAGATAGCCGCAGTGAGCGACAAGCCGCAGACAACAAGAACAAAGATAACAGGTGTTCTCACAAAGGGAGAAACACAGTTCGTTTTCATGGACACACCTGGTATGCACAAGGCTAAAAACAAGCTTTCCGAGCATATGCTCAACGCTGTGAACGAGTCTGTTGCAGGGGTTGACCTTATTATACTTATGGCTGACTGCACAAAGAAAATATCCGAAAACGAGCGTGAGCTTGTAAAGGGCTTCAAGACAGGCAAGACTAAGGTGATACTTGTGCTGAACAAGATAGATCTTCTTGAAAACAAAGAGGATCTTATCGCAGTGATAGCAGAGTATTCAAAGCTTTTTGATTTTATAGATATCGTACCAGTGAGCGTTCTTGAAAAGGACGGTCTCGATATTATTATGGAAGATCTTGAAAAGAATGCTGTGGAGGGTCCGCACTACTTCCCTGATGATAAATTCACAGACCAGCCTGAAAAGGTCATAATGGCTGAGATAATAAGAGAAAAGGCACTCAATAACCTTAATGACGAAGTTCCTCACGGCATAGCTGTGACTATCGAACAGCTTAACGAGCGTGAAAATAGAAACGGTGAAGCTATACTTGACGTTACCGCTACTATTTACTGTGAGAGAGAGTCACACAAGGGTATCCTTATTGGAAAAGGCGGCTCTATGCTTAGAAAGATAGGTCAGGAAGCAAGAGCTGACCTTGAAGATTTCTTCCAGATAAAAGTAAATCTCCAGTGTTGGGTTAAGGTAAAAGAGGGCTGGAGAAACCGTGAGGGCATGATAAAGAATTTCGGTTTGGAATAAAGGCAACATATTTTTCCGCTTATAATGACCGCCAAAAAAGCTGATAATATCAGTAAGGCGGTGAATATCATGACTTTATGGGACAAGTTCTTTGAAAGCGGCAGGATAGAGGATTATCTCACATATGCCGCACACAGAAAAGAGGATACTGACAATGCTGACCTTTATGGGACTGATACTGAGGGAAAATGACAGGGGCGAAACAAGCAAATCCGTCACTGTTCTCACAGCAGAGCGTGGAGTCATAGATATATTTGTTCGTGGTGGCAGGAAAAGCACGAAAAATGCGTCATCAACGCAGCTTTTTGCATACTCTAAGCTGTGCGTTGATGAAAAGAAGAACGCTAAAGACCAATCAATGTTTTTTCTCAACAGCAGTGAATCAGAGAAGCTTTTTTACAACATCAGGCTCGACCCTAAGAAAACGGCTCTTGCCTCTTACTTTTCTGAGCTTCTCATGTATATACGAACAGAGGAAAGCGGCTGTGACGAGATAATGCGGCTGACTCTGAACACACTTTATTTTCTCGATAAGGGCGACAGAGATAGCGAACTTCTCAAATCTATATTTGAGTTTCGTCTGCTGTGCGAAGCAGGATTAAGACCTGCGCTTCTTGGCTGTTCAGTGTGCATGGCGTATGAAGCTGACATTATGCACTTCAATCTGTCAACAGGTGTCTTGGAGTGTGACAAGTGCTGTTACAATCCTGACAGCATTTACGATATTGAATTAGACAGGACTATGCTATACATAGTCCGATTTATTGCACTGACGGAATATGAGCGGCTTTTTGCTTTCAAGATAAGCGAAAGATATCAGAAAAAGCTGACGGCTTTTACAGAGCGGTTTGTTAGATATAATCTGAAAGGCAAGTTTCCGTCGCTTGATTTTTACAGACTTTTGTAGGCATTGCGTAGCTTTGCCTATTGTCATATTTTGAGGTATATATAATGGACGAAAGATTTTACGATTCATTGGAGCTGAACAAAATTCTTGAAATGCTTTCAAAAGAATGCTCCAACGAAAAAACGAAAAAAATGGCTTTGGGGATAAAGCCTTGTTCTGATCTTTACACGGTCAAGAAAGAAACAGGCAAGACCGCCGAAGCCCTTGAACTCAGCGTAAGATACGGCACGCCGAATTTCTACAACATAAATGACGTATCAACTTACATCAAAAGGGCCGAGGCAGGCGGTGTGCTTTCTTTGGGCGAGCTTATCCAGATAAGACGCTTGCTTGCGCAGACCTATGAGCTTCACCACTGGTATGAGCAGTGTGAGAACAAGGACACTTCCCTTTCATATCTCTTTGAAATGCTCTATCCAAACAAGTATCTGCAGCAGCGACTTGAAACGGCTATCATAGATGAAACAAAGCTTTCTGACGACGCAAGTGCGGAGCTGAGAAGCATAAGACAGAAGATAACACGTTCAGGGCTTAAGATAAGAGAGACACTTGACAAGATGATAAAATCCCCGAGCACTCAGAAATATTTGCAGGAGAGCATTGTCACAATGCGTGACGGACGTTTCGTTCTTCCGGTAAAGACTGAGTTCAAGGGCAATGTCAGCGGTCTTGTTCATGACACCTCCGCAACAGGCTCAACGCTTTTTATCGAGCCTATGTCAGTTGTGGAGGCAAACAATGATATCAGAATTTTGCAGGGTCAGGAACAGGACGAGATACACAGGATAATCGCTGAATTTTCCATGGAATGTGCCGAAATGAAAGACCAGCTCATTTCAAACTACAATGCGGTAACAGAGCTTAACCTTTATTTTGCAAAGGCAAACCTCGGTGCAAAAATGAGAGCAATGCTCCCTGAGATATCCAATGACGGAGTTATTGTGCTGAACAAGGCACGTCACCCTCTTATCGACCCGAAAAAGGTCGTGCCTATAAACTTTTCTATTGGCACTGACTATCACTCCCTGATAATAACAGGTCCTAACACGGGCGGTAAGACAGTTGTGCTTAAAACTGTGGGTCTGCTCACGCTTATGACAATGTGCGGTCTGCTCATTCCTGCGTCAGACGGAAGCAGGATATCTGTATATAAAAACGTGCTTGTTGATATCGGCGACCAGCAGTCTATAGAAAACAATCTGTCTACATTCTCCTCTCACATAAGCAGAGTAAAGACCATACTTGACGAAGCAGACAGCGAAAGCCTTGTGCTTCTTGACGAGCTTGGTTCAGGCACTGACCCTGTGGAGGGTGCTGCGCTGGCGGTAGCTATAATCGAACGCATAAGGATATTCGGTGCGACCCTTGTTACAACTACTCACTATCAGGAGCTTAAAATGTACGCTATCGACACTCCTGACGTTGAGAACGCTTCATGCGAGTTTGACGTGCAGACTTTGCACCCGACATACAGGCTTATCATAGGCTCACCCGGTAAGTCCAACGCTTTTGCTATCTCTGAAAGTCTTGGTATCGACAAGGATATAATCAAGTACGCTGAGTCGCTTATTTCTGAGGATAACAGAAAGTTTGAAACTATCATAGACAATCTTGAACGCACAAGAATACAGCTTGAAGAAAACAACAGGCTTGCGGAGAAATACCGTGCGGAAAGCGAGGCTCTCAGAAAAGAGCTTGCAGAGCAGAAAGAAAAATTCTACGATCAGAAAGAAGCCGAGCTTGAAAAGGCAAGACGTGAGGCTCAGCAGATCGTAAATCGTGTTCAGCGTGAGTCGCAGGCGCTTGTTGACGAACTTGACAAGCTGAGAAAAGAGAAAGAAAATCCAAACTTCACTCAGAAAGCCATTGACGCAAGGCACAAGCAGAAGTCCACAATGAACAAGCTATACAGCGAGGCTAACCCTGTTTCTGAAAGCAGGAACGAGGGATATGTGCTGCCAAGGCCGCTGAAAAAGGGCGACAACGTGCTTATCGTTGACACAAACAGAAAGGGTATCATTATAACGCCCCCTGACAACAGCGGAATGTGCTTCATTCAGGCAGGCATAATGAAAACCAAGATAGATGTAAAGAAGCTTCAGCTTATTGAAAAACAACAGCCGCAAAAGCAAACAAAGAAGCCTGTTAAAAAAGGCGGTGTATCCAAAAGCGGCATTGAGAGCCGTATGACACGAAAGGTATCCACCGAGCTTGATATCAGGGGCTATGCCGCAGACGAAGGCGTTCACGAAATGGAGCAGTTTATTTCTGACGCTATCATGTCAGGAGTGACGATGCTCACCATAATCCACGGCAGAGGCACTGGTATTCTCCGTGACGCCATAAGGCGCGCGCTTAAACACCACCCGTCTGTAAAATCATTCAGAAAAGGCGTTTACGGCGAGGGCGAGGACGGCGTAACTATCGTTGAATTAAAGTAAAATAATCACATATCACCGCATTTTGGTATATAATAAGCCAAAGGCGGTGATTTTTTTGAGCGTTCACAAACGTTCTTTCAAGAACAAAATTTCATACATAATTCTTGCTGTCGTTATTATTCTTGCACTGCTCACGACGGTGTTTTTTGCACAGCTTTCAAGGCACATCAGCGAAATAAGCGAGTTTGAAAGCAAGCAGGCGGCACTTGACGTGATAAATGCGGCCATAAACAGAGAGCTTGAAAAACTGCCCCAGAGCAGTTATATAAAGATATCTGAAACTGACGGCAGGATAACATCTATAAACAGCGACACGAACGCTGTGAACAGGCTTCAAAGCAGTGTTTCAAAAGCTGTGAACGAAAGCCTTTCACAGCTTGAGGGTACAAAACTCAGCGTACCCATCGGCACACTTTCAGGAATAAATATCCTCACAGGCAGAGGTTTTGACATACCACTGCGGCTTCATCAGATAGGTGCGGCAAAAACAGAGCTTAAAAGCGATTTAACGGAAGCAGGGATAAATCAGACAAAATACAGCCTCTATCTCACTGTGACCATAGAAATGACAGCCATTCTTCCTGCACACTCTACGGATATCGTGGTGAGATATGACTATCCCGTAAGCGAAACTGTTATCGTAGGGGAGATACCTGATATGTACTTAAGCAAGGAAAAAGGCTGATTTTTTCGCAGTTTATAGAAAAAAGGCTTGTATTTCACCAGCAATTATGGTATAATATAAAGGGCAATACCGCATAAGGCACGCCTAACGGCTTTGCACGCAATCTGCTTGCAGATTTTCCGTTATCTCGCACAGAAACTCCTTGAAATACGGAAGTATTCCTGCGTCGTTTCTATACAAGCTAACGAAAAATCTGGCTACGCATCTTGCGTACAATCCTTATGTGGTATTGCCCTGCGTATGATATGCCGTAAAAAGTTGGCAGAAATGGAGTTGTGTTATTTTGAACGAACAGGACGCTAAAAAACGTATAGACGAGCTTGTGAAGCTTTTGAATTATCACTCTCAGCTTTACTATGTTGAGGACAGGAACGAGATCACAGACTATGAATACGATATGCTCCAGCAGGAACTAAAGGGTCTTGAGGAGCAGTTTCCGCAGTTTATCAGAAGCGACTCCCCTACTCAGCGTGTAGGCGGCAAGGCGATATCAATATTTGAGAAAGTCACACACCGTGTGCAAATGGGTTCTTTGCAGGACGTTTTTTCCTTTGAACAGGTGAGAAGCTTTATTGAGACAGTTCAGCAGGCTGTGGATAAGCCGCAATTCGTTGTTGAGCCGAAAATAGACGGACTTTCGGTATCCCTTGAATATCACAACGGTGAGCTTGCCATAGGTTCTACCCGTGGTGACGGCTTTGTGGGCGAGGACGTTACTTCTAATCTGAAAACTGTAAAGTCCATTCCTATAAAAATAAACGAGGAACTGCCTTTGATAGAAGTCAGAGGTGAAACATATATGCCGAGAAATGTTTTTCTGAAGCTTGTTAAAGAGCAGGAGGATAATGACGAGCAGCCTTTCAAAAACCCTAGAAACGCTGCCGCAGGTTCTCTTAGACAGAAAGACCCTAAGATAGCGGCAAAAAGAAAGCTTGATATCTTTGTGTTCAATGTTCAGCAGATAGAGGGCAAGGAGCTTACTTCCCACAAGGAGTCTCTGGACTATCTGAAAACACTGGGATTCAAGACTATCCCTGATTACAAGCGTGTGTCTACCGCTGATGAGGTCATAGGCTGCATAAAGGCTATCGGAGAAAAGCGTTTTGACCTGCCATTCGATATTGACGGCGTTGTTATAAAGGTTGACGATTTCAGACAGCGTGAGATACTTGGTGCAACCGCAAAAGTGCCAAAGTGGGCTGTGGCTTACAAGTTTCCGCCTGAGGAAAAGACCTCAAAGCTGCTTGATATAGAGCTTAACGTGGGCAGAACTGGTGCTATAACACCTGTGGCCGTGTTTGAGCCTGTTTTTCTTGCAGGCACTAGCGTTTCAAGGGCGACCCTACACAATCAGGATTTTATAAGAGAGAAAAACATTTCCGTGGGGGATATCATCAAGGTGCGCAAGGCAGGAGATATAATCCCTGAGGTGCTGGGTTCTGTGGAAAAACATGGCGACGGAGTTTTCACGCTCCCTGAGTGCTGTCCTGTATGCGGAACAAAGCTTGTGAAGTCCGAGGAAGAAGCGGCGGTAAGGTGTCCGAACGTTGAATGTCCTGCGCAGATATTCAGAAGCATCGTTCACTTTGCTTCAAAGGGGGCAATGAACATTGACGGTCTTGGTCCGCAGATAGTTCACACCCTTCTTGACAACAAGCTTATCACCTCTGTGGCTGACCTTTACACTCTGAGCGAAAACAAGCTTTTACAGCTTGACAACTTCAAGGAAAAATCAGTGAACAATCTGCTTAGTGCTATAGAAAAGTCAAAGTCCAATTCTTTGGACAGATTGGTGTTTGGTCTGGGCATAAGAAATATCGGACAGGCTTCTGCGAAGCTTCTGTGCGACAAGTTCGGCGACCTTGACAACATCATGAACGCTTCCGCTGAGCAGATATCCGAGATAGACGGCTTTGGCGGCGTAATGGCGCAAAGCGTTTACAACGCTTTCCATGAAGAGCATATGATAGAGCTTATCCAAAGGCTCAAAGAATGTGGGATAAACACTAAGTATGAGAAGATACAGATAGACGACCGCTTTGCAGGAAAGACTTTTGTTCTCACAGGCACTTTGCCGACACTGAAAAGGAGCGAAGCAAAAGCACTCATTGAGAAATACGGTGGCAAGGCAAGCGGCTCAGTGTCCAAAAAAACGGACTATGTTCTTGCAGGTGAGGAAGCAGGAAGCAAGCTTGATAAAGCTCAGCAGCTCGGTATCGAAATAATCACCGAAGAACAGTTCAAGGATATGATAAAATAAGATAATATCTTTTTATATAAATAAAACAGGAGGAATGTAAAATGAACATTGACATTAAACACATTGCCAAGCTGGCAAGACTTCGCATCGAAGACGATCAGCTTGATAAGTTTGAGTCAGAAATGGAAAACATCGTGGGAATGGTTGAAAAGCTCCCCGACATTCAGGACGAAATGACCCTTGACCCTGACAACCCGATGATACTCAGAAAAGACGTGGCTGTTCAGGATAAATTCACAAGACAGGAGCTTATGCAGAACGCTCCTCAGGTAAAGGCAGGCTGTCTTGTCGTGCCTAAAACAGTAGAGTAAGGAGTGTTATAATTGGAACTTTTTGAAAGAAATGCCTGCGACTTGTCAGAAATGATAAAGAACAAGGAAATAAGCTCCGCAGAGCTTACAAAGTCTGTTTTTGACAGAATAAAAGCAGTTGAGGGCAAGGTAGACGCTTATCTGACACTTGACGAAGAAAACGCTATGAAAAAAGCCGCTGAGATAGATGAAAAGCTTGCAAAGGGCGAGGAGCTTTCACCTTTGGCCGGTATACCTGTTGGTATCAAGGACAATATCTCAACAAAGGGCCTGAGAACAACTTGTGCATCAAAAATGCTTGGCAATTATGTTCCGCCTTTCAATGCGACTGTAATGAACAAGCTTGACGATATCGTTGTAACAGGCAAGCTCAACATGGACGAGTTCGCTATGGGTTCATCAACCGAGAACTCACATTTTAAGCCTACTAAAAACCCATTTGATACAGAGAGGATACCTGGCGGTTCATCAGGCGGATCTGCTGCGGCTGTTGCAGCAAGAGAGGCTATCGTTACTCTTGGCTCTGACACTGGCGGATCTATCAGACAGCCTGCTTCATACTGCGGCGTTGTAGGTCTGAAGCCTACATACGGCAGCGTTTCAAGATACGGTCTTGTTGCTTTCGCTTCATCACTGGATCAGATCGGACCTCTTGGCAAGTGCGTAAAGGACGTTGCTATGGTACAGTCCGCTATCGTTGGTCATGACAAGTATGACGCTACTTCTTCCTATAGAGAGTATCCTGATTTTGCGGCTGACCTCAAGGCTGACGTAAAGGGTCTGAGGATAGGTATACCAAAAGAGTATTTTGGCGAGGGTATCGACCCATTCGTTAAGCAGTCTGTAATGAATGCTGTGAAAGAGCTTGAAAAGCAGGGCGCAACTGTAAAGGAGATTTCTCTGCCTTCTACAGATTATGCACTTTCATCATACTACATCATTTCTTCTGCAGAAGCTTCTTCAAACCTTGCAAGATTTGACGGTGTAAGATACGGCTTCAGAGCTGAAGAATATGACGGACTTGTTGATATGTACGAGAGAACACGTTCAGAGGGCTTCGGCGACGAAGTAAAGAGAAGAATAATGCTAGGCACATTCGTGCTTTCATCAGGTTTCTATGACGCTTACTACAAGAAAGCAAAGCTCGTTCAGAAGAGAATAATGCAGGAGTTCGCATCTCAGTTCGCTGACGTTGACGTTATCGCTACTCCGACAGTTCCGTCAACAGCATTCAAGATCGGTGAAAACACTGACGATCCCCTTAAAATGTACGCAAACGATGTCTGCACTGTTACAGTGAACATTGCAGGTCTGCCTGCAATAAGCATTCCTTGTGCATATGACGACAAGGGTCTGCCTGTTGGTATGCAGCTTATCGGTGGAAAGTTTACAGAGCAGCGTCTGCTTAACACAGCTTATGCTTATGAGCAGCTTGTTGGCGGATTCAAAATGCCTGAGCTTTAAGGAAAGGGGTCACAAAAATGGTAAAAGGCTACGAAGTTGTAATCGGTCTTGAAACTCATGCTGAGCTTAATACCGAGTCTAAAATATACTGCGACTGCAAGAACCAGTTCGGTCTTGAAGTCAATTCACAGGTTTGCCCTATCTGCATGGGTATGCCTGGCACACTGCCTACTCTTAACGAAAAGGTAGTTGATTATGCAATAAGAATGGGTCACGCACTCAACTGTGAGATAAACCGTGTCTGCAAGCAGGACAGAAAGAACTATTTCTACCCTGACCTGCCAAAGGCTTATCAGATATCACAGGCAGAAGTTCCTCTCTGCGGCAAGGGTTATGTTGATATCCTTGTTGACGGCGAGGAAAGAAGAATAGGTATCACAAGAATACACATCGAGGAGGACGCAGGTAAGCTTCTCCACTCTGACAAGTTCCATGGTGTATCACTTGTTGACCTTAACCGCTGCGGTGTTCCGCTTATCGAGATAGTTTCTGAGCCTGATATGCGTTCCTCACAGGAAGCAAAGGTTTATCTTGAAACACTGAAATCTATCCTACAGTATCTTGGCATATGCGACTGTAAGATGCAGGAAGGCTCTATCAGATGTGATGTAAACGTATCTGTTCACAAGCCTGGCGAGCCATTCGGCACACGTTCTGAGATGAAGAACGTAAACAGCTTCTCTGCCGCTGTAAGAGGTATCGACTACGAGGTAGAAAGACAGATAGCTGTTCTTGAAGCAGGCGGAAAGGTCGAGCAGGAAACACGCCGTTGGGACGACGAAAAGGGAATGAGCATTCCAATGCGTTCAAAAGAGGACGCACAGGATTATCGTTACTTCCCTGAGCCTGACCTGCTCACTATCGTTGTTGAGCAGGAGCGTGTTGACGAGCTTAAAAAGAGTATCCCAGAGCTTCCAAACGTAAAGATACTCAGATATGTAAAGAAGTTCGGTCTGAACATAAAGGACGCAACATTTATCGCAGAGTCTGTTTCCCTGGCAAAGCTTTTTGACGACTGCATGGCAAAGGACAAGTTCCCTGCAAAGTGCTATACAACATGGATACTTGGCGACCTTGTTAAGTACATGAACGCAACAGGCAAGACTCTCGAAGATACAAAGCTCACTGCTGACAATCTTACTGACCTTGCCGCTGCTATCGAGGCAAAGACCATTTCCAACGCTGGCGGAAAGAAAGTCTTTGCAGTTCTTCTCGAGGAGGACAAAAAGGTAAGCGACATTATCGAGGAGCAGGGTCTTGCACAGGTCTCTGATGACAGCGCACTTGAAAAGATCGCTGACGAAGTTCTTGCCGCAAACGAAAAGTCTGTAAATGACTACAAGGGCGGAAAGACAAATGCTCTGGGCTATCTGGTAGGTCAGTGCATGAAGGCTTCAAAGGGCAAGGCTAACCCTGGAAAAATGAAAGAGATAATTCTTGCAAAGCTTGGATAAGCACAGAAAAATCTGATATAACGAAAGAGGATCGCATTTGCGGTCCTCTTTTTTGTACTCATATAAGTTTTCCGTAACAAAACTCGCCATCTGACGAGGTTATCTCTATCTTTAAAAGCTGTCGCCTTAAGGAAACTTCTTCGTTCGTCCTCGGTATTTTCACAGTCACATAATTTGGCGCATGACCTTGGTGCCACTGAGAGCTTGTTTCCTTTTCAAACAAAACCTCCTGCACTGTGCCAACAAGGCTTTTGAGATACAAAGCCTTTGTTTCGTTGCATACATCTGCCATTTGAGCCGCACGACTGTGCTTGGTCTTGCGGTCGAGCTGACCTTTCATTTTGTCGGCAACAGTGGTAGGTCTGCGTGAATACGGGAAAATATGCGTTTCTGCAAAAGATATCTTCTTTGCAAATGCCAGCGACTTTTCAAATTCCTCGTCAGTTTCCTGTGGAAAGCCCACCATTATGTCGGTGGTTATAGCGCAGTTTGGAAAATGCCTGCGAAGCTTCTCGCAAAGCTCAGCATACTCCACCGTATCATAATGGCGATTCATGCGCTTCAAAGTTTCGTCACAGCCGCTTTGCAGGGAAAGATGAAAATGCGGACAAAGTTTTTCAATCTTTGACATTCGCAGGATATCTTCATCTGAAATAAGCTCAGGCTCAACAGAGCCGATACGCACTCTGTAATCGCCATCACAGCCGCAGGCGGCTTCAACAGCGTCAATGAGCCGTGTGCCGTTTTTGAAGTCTCTGCCGTAACAGCAAAGATTTATGCCCGTGAGGATTATCTCCTTGTGACCTGAGTCAACGAGCTGCTGAACTTCGGGAGCGATATCCTCCAAAGGTTTTGAGCAGATGTGTCCTCTCGCAGTGGGGATAATACAGTAGGTGCAATACTGATCACAGCCGTCTTGAATTTTGATATACGCACGAGTTTTTTGGTCAGCACCTGAGTTTGTCATTTTCTCAAAAGCCTCTCCCCTCTCACGAGGAACTATCCTGATAATACGCTCGCCACTTGTGATATACCTTTTTATAAGGGCAGGTATCTCCTTTTTTGCACCTGTGCCAACTATGATACCGCACTCGTCAAGAGCAGAAGCTTCCTTTTCAAAAGCCTGCGGAAAACAGCCTGCCAAAACTATCAGACACTCAGGATTGGCTTTTTTTATCTTGTGGATAAGCTGTCGGCATTTTGAGTCCGACTGAGCGGTAACAGTGCAGGTATTTACAACACAGACCTCTGCATCAGCATAATCCTCAGTGACCTCATACCCCTCGGACAGCATTGCTTCCTTTATATTTTCTGTTTCATATTGGTTTACCTTGCAGCCGAATGTATAGAAAAAGGCTTTCATATTTGATTTCCTTTCAATAGCCAAATGTTTATAATGCACAATAAATTGCAATTATATATGTGCATATTGTATAAATCTAAACTTTGATTTTTATCACTCTTGACTATTGTACCATATTTTAAATTTTTTTGCAAATATCCATTGACAAATCAGAAAAATCGTTTATAATATAAATTGTAGAGAAAAGATCTACAGAATTTATGTGGGAATCAAGATCGGATATACCGATCATTCTGAAGGAGGAATATTTATGACAAAGGTAAAAATCATGCTCGATTCCATTGCAGCGGTAAAGAAGTTTGTAAGCGTAGTTTCTATGTACGACTTTGATGTGGATCTTGCGTCAGGAAGATATGCAGTTGACGCTAAGTCAATTATGGGTATTTTCAGCCTTGACCTTTCAAATCCTATCCAGCTCGTAGCACACACAGACGACGCTACTAAATTCCTTGACGAGATCAAAGAATTTATTGTTGACTAAACTTTGATATCACGAAAGCACTGAGTTTTAAAAGCTCAGTGCTTTTTTTGTTGCAAAATTTAAACGATTTCGCATTTTTGCAAAATTTCATCATATAGTTTAATATATTTACGAATATACACTTTCTACTTTTGCTGTATTTTCATTCAAAGCGCATATAAAACGTTTGATATTTTCGTAATAAGAAAACTTTTAGCTGATTTGTTATAGCTTTTATATAAGTTCCACATTAACTAAAACGTTTTAATATGATTAATTATCCAAATTTTATATAATAAATTAACATGAAATAAGTAAAATTCATATTAATATCTTCACATATAATATTTTACACAATATCTGTTTACTATTTGTTCACATTGGCATATAATTATATATGGATTAAGATATGTGACATATAAGTATAGAACTGCTGTTGCCAATGTAAAAAGAAACGAAAATCTCAGAAATTTTCGGTTCTTTTTAGTTTTTCAGAGGTTATTATTGCGAAAGGAGGATATGCCAAAGGGCATAATCACGAACATGATCAAAGCTTATATCAGGATAAACGATCTTAATGACATCAAGACTTTGCATGAAGCGGCTTTAAGCTGCAAATACGATCTGGTGGTGCAGTCAGGAACAAAAATACTCAATCCAAAATCACTTATGGGTATTTTCGGTCTTGGCACAAAGAAAACTGTATCGCTGGTAGCTAAATATGACGACAAGCGTGATTTTCTCGAAAAATTCGGTGATCTGATCTCAACTTAGATCATTCCTTATAAAAGCGTTCTGCTGCTGCGGAGCGCTTTTCTCTTTTGCCCTTGTAATCACAAGAGCTATATGTTATAATAGTACAAAAAAGACAAGGAGATAACTAATGAGCGTAAAAATAATATTGCTTGCACTGGAAACTTTGCTGTTGTTTCTGTTTCTTGTACCATTACCTGTTATATGCTCGGGCAACCTGCTTGGCATCATCGTTTCGGTGATGCTAATGCTCATAACGGCAAACTGGACAAAATTCTGCGGTATTATATCAAAAATATGGGGACATGGTGCAGGTAAATTCGGGCTTATCTTTGTAAGCACATTGATACTTGCTGGGATAATATATGTGGGTATTCTTTCCATACTTATGTACAAAGCACAGGAAAACCGCCCTGAAAAAGCCAATGTTATAGTTGTGCTTGGCTGTCAGGTAAAAGGCGAACGCCCCTCACGAATGTTACGCAGACGACTTGACGCTGCAATTACGGCTATGAACGACAATCCCGATACGCTTTGTATAGTTTCAGGTGGCAAGGGTGATGATGAAAAAATAAGCGAAGCCTTGGCAATGAAAAACTATCTGCTTGAAAAAGGCATGGACAGCGACAGGATAATAATGGAGGACAAGTCCACTTCAACTTACGAAAATATCCAAAACTCTCTCAAGATACTCGATGAACTCGGCATGAGCCATGATATGACTATCGTCACAGACGGCTTTCATCAATACCGTGCAAGCCTTATAGCAAAGGCTCAGGGCGTGGAGAATGTCACCGCTTATTCAGCCTACACCGAGCCACGTTACCTGTTCACATATTGGGTGAGAGAGTGGCTTGGGCTAACGCACTTTTTCATGCTGGGCAGCTAACTAAATTTCACGAAAAATTGCACAAAAAGCTATTGAAAACAGCACAAAGGTATGCTAGAATAAAGTCATAAATAAATGAAAATCGGAGGTTAAAACATGAAAAATATACCAGAAGTAAAACTTGGCATCGTTGCAGTTTCAAGAGATTGCTTTCCTATGTCGCTTTCAGAATCAAGACGTATCAAGGTCTGTCAGGAGTACAAAAAGGCTTACGGAGATATCTACGAATGTCCTACAGTTGTGGAGAACGAGAATGATATGCTCAAAGCCCTTGACGAGGTAAACACAGCAGGCTGTAACGCACTTGTTGTATATCTTGGAAACTTCGGACCTGAGTCCTCAGAAACACTTCTAGCAAAGAAGTTTGGCGGTCCTGTTATGTTCGTTGCGGCCGCTGAAGAACCATGCGGTGATGCACTTATCGACAACAGAGGCGACGCTTACTGCGGAATGCTCAACGCAAGCTATAACCTTGCACTGAGAAACATCAAGGCTTATATCCCTGAGTACCCTGTTGGTACACCTGATGAGTGTGCAAAGATGATAAGCGAGTTCGTTCCAGTTGCAAGGGCTATCCTCGGTCTTAAGGATCTGAAGATAATCTCATTCGGACCACGTCCACAGGACTTTCTTGCCTGCAACGCACCTATCAGACAGCTCTACAATATGGGTATCGAGATAGAAGAAAACTCAGAGCTTGACCTCTTCGAGTCATTCAACGCCCATGCCGGCGACGAGAGAATATCTGCTGTTGTGGCTGACATGGAAGCAGAGCTTGGCAAGGGCAATAAAATGGCAGGCATTCTTCCAAGACTTGCGCAGTATGAGCTTACTCTTCTTGACTGGGCAGAAGCTCACAAGGGTTCAAGAAAATATGTTGTATTTGCAAACAAGTGCTGGCCTGCATTCCAGACGCAGTTTGGCTTCGTTCCTTGCTATGTTAATTCAAGACTTACAAAGATAGGCATTCCTGTTGCCTGCGAAGTAGATATCTACGGTGCTGTCAGCGAATACATAGGCGTTTGTGTATCACAAAAGCCTGTTACGCTCCTTGACATCAACAACACTATTCCTGCGGACATATACAATGATGATATCGCAGGAAAGTTCCCTTACACACATAAGGATACATTCATGGGCTTCCACTGCGGAAACACAGCTTCATGCCTTGTAAAAGAGCCTGAGATGAAGTTCCAGCGTATCATGAAGAGAAATCTTGAGCCAGACAGCGAGCCTAATATTTCAAGAGGTACTCTTGAGGGCGATATCGTTGACGGAAATATAACATTCTTCCGCTTCCAGTCAACGGCTGATGCACAGCTCAAAGGATATATTGCAGAGGGCGAAGTTCTTCCTGCTGCAACACGTTCATTCGGCTCTATCGGTATTTTCGCTATCAACGAAATGGGCAGATTTTACCGCCATGTTCTCGTTCAGAAGAACTATCCTCACCACGGTGCTGTTGCTTTTGGTCACTATGGAAAGGCACTCCACAGTGTTATGACATATCTTGGCATGACAGACATAGGCTTCAATCAGCCAAAGGGTATGCTTTATCCAACAGAAAATCCGTTTGCAGATTAATATTTTAGGGATACCGCACTGTAATGGTGCGGTATTTCTGCTTTTATGAACTAAAAAATCAACAAGTGAGCCAATGCTTATTCACACATAATTATATGCCCTGCCGAATAATAAGAATTTTATTGACAAATATGCGAAAAATGTAGTATAATAGTAGTAACTATTATAAGGAGATGTAGCCATGTCTGTTTACCGTATTTATGTAGAAAAAAAGCCTGAATTTGCAGTTGAAGCAAATTCACTTATCGGCGGAATAAAGTCAGCTCTGGGACTTGAAAACCTTACAGGTCTGAGAGTTATAAACCGCTATGACGCAGAGGGTCTTTCAAGAGAGGATTTCGACCTTGCAGCGCCAGTCGTTTTCTCTGAGCCTGCTGTTGACGTTACTTACGATCACCTGCCTGCTGTAAAAGCTGACGAGTTTGTTTTTGCAGTTGAGTATCTGCCAGGTCAGTTCGATCAGAGAGCTGATTCCTGCGCACAGTGTATCTCACTTCTCACTGGAGGAAAAAGACCTACTATCAAGTCAGCGAGAATTTATATCGTTTCTGGCAAACTCACAGAAGCAGAGCTTGACCAGATCAAGCACTATATGATAAACCCTGTTGAGTCAAGAGAAGCTTCCCTTGATTGCTTCGATACACTTGATATCAAGTATACTATCCCTACCACAGTCAAAACTGTTGAGGGCTTTATCTATTCAACAGACGATGACCTTAGATTCATGCTTACAGACTTGGGTCTTGCAATGGACTTTGACGATATCAAGTTCTGTCAGGATTATTTCAAGAACGTTGAAAAGAGAAATCCTACTATCACTGAGATAAGAATGATAGATACATACTGGTCTGATCACTGTCGTCATACTACATTCTCCACTATCGTCGATAACGTTTCTATCGACTCTGACTACATAGCTGCTACCTTTGCAGACTATATCAACACAAGAAAAGACCTTTATGCAGGCAGAACTGACAAGCCTGTTACACTTATGGATCTTGCTTGTATCGGCGCAAAGCAGCTTAAAAAGGCTGGTCTGCTCAAAGACCTTGACGAGAGTGAGGAGATAAACGCTTGCTCGGTTAAGATAACTGTTGACGTTGACGGCAATCCTGAGGACTGGCTGCTCATGTTCAAAAACGAAACACACAACCACCCTACAGAGATCGAGCCTTTCGGCGGTGCGGCAACTTGTCTTGGTGGCGCTATCAGAGACCCTCTGTCAGGACGTTCATATGTATATCAGGCAATGAGAGTAACAGGCGCAGGCAATCCGCTGGTTCCTGTTGAGGACACTATCACAGGTAAGCTTCCACAGAGAAAGATAGTTGTAGGTGCGGCAAATGGTTATTCTTCATACGGCAACCAGATAGGTCTTGCTACCGGTCACGTTCACGAGATATATCACCCTGGCTATGTTGCAAAGAGAATGGAGATAGGTGCTGTAGTAGGTGCTGCTCCTGCTGAGAACGTAAGACGTGAAAGACCTGAGCCTGAGGATATCGTTATCCTCCTTGGCGGAAGAACAGGACGTGACGGCTGCGGCGGAGCAACAGGCTCTTCAAAATCACACAACCTCCACTCACTTGAAAACTGCGGAGCTGAGGTACAGAAGGGTAACGCACCTGAGGAAAGAAAGCTTCAGCGTTTGTTCAGAAACCCTGAAGTTACTTCAATGATAAAGCGTTGTAACGACTTCGGTGCAGGCGGAGTTTCCGTTGCTATCGGCGAGCTTGCTGACGGACTTTCTATCAACCTTGACGCTGTTACAAAGAAGTATGACGGTCTTGACGGCACTGAGCTTGCTATCTCTGAGTCACAGGAGAGAATGGCTGTTGTTATCGCAAAGAGCGACCTTGAAAAGTTCATGGCTGAGGCTGCAAAGGAAAACCTTGAAGCAACAATGGTGGCAAGAGTAACTGCTGAGCCAAGACTTAAAATGAACTGGTGCGGCAACACTATTGTTGACCTTACAAGAGAGTTCCTTAACTCAAACGGAGCTGAAAAGCACACAGATATTTCTATCCCTGCTCCTGTTTTCGCAGCAGAGAGCAACGACGCTGACACTGCTGACCGCTGGGAGTCTATGATATCAAACCTCAACATCTGCTCACAGAAGGGCCTTATTGAGAGATTTGACTCAACAATCGGTGCAAACACAGTTCTTATGCCATTTGGCGGTAAATATCAGAACACACCTACACAGGCAATGGCTGCAAAGCTCCCTGTTCTTCACGGCAATACAAAGACAACGTCCATTATGGGCTGGGGCTATGACCCATATCTCTCATCTGTAAGCCCATACCACGGCGCAATGAGTGCTGTAGTTGAGTCTATCGCAAAGGTCATCGCAACAGGCGGTACATACGAGAAGTGCTGGCTCACATTCCAGGAGTATTTCGAGAGAACACAGAATGATCCTGAGCGTTGGGGCAAGCCTATGTCTGCTCTCCTCGGTGCATACAAGGCACAGATAGAGCTGGGATGCGGTTCTATCGGCGGTAAGGACTCAATGTCCGGTACATTCGAGGAAATAGACGTTCCACCTACACTTGTTTCATTCGCTGTTTCAGTAACAGACGCAGACAAGGTAGTTTCACAGGAATTCAAGAAAGCAGGCTCTAAGGTGATCCTTATCAAGCCTGAATATGACGACAACAAGCTTGTGAACTTCGATTCACTGAAGGCAGTATTTGAAAAGGTAGAAAAGCTTATCGCTGAGGGCAAGGTGCTTTCATGCTGGGCTGTATCCTACGGCGGTGTATCTGAGGCTGTTGCAAAAATGGCATTTGGTAACAAGATAGGCTTTAAGTTCACAGACAAGCTCACAGCAGAAGAGCTTTACAGAGCTTGCTATGGCGCATTTGTTATCGAGCTTGCAGAGGGCGTTGACACTGACGAGAGAGTTATCGGTGAAACAACAGAAAGCTACGAGATAAAGTCAGACAACTACACAATAAGCCTTGACAAGCTCCAGACACTTTGGGAGGGCAAGCTTGAGCCTGTATATCCTGTTCATGTGAAAGAGCCTGCTGAAAAGCCTGAAAAGTACAGCTACAAGGCAGACAAGAGAGTTGCACCTGCTATCAAGGTGGCAAAGCCAAAGGTGCTTATCCCTGTATTCCCTGGCACAAACTGCGAATACGATACAGCAAGAGCCTTTGAAAAGGCAGGCGCTGAGGCTGACATCTTCGTTGTAAGAAACCTTACAGAACAGGCTATCAAGGAGTCTGTTGACGCAATGGAGAAGAAGATAAAAGAGTCACAGATAGTAATGCTCCCAGGCGGATTCAGCGGTGGCGACGAGCCTGACGGCTCAGGCAAGTTCATCGTATCATTCCTGAGAAACCCAAGACTTACAGACGCTATCCATGACCTGCTGAAAAACCGTGACGGTCTTATGCTTGGTATCTGCAACGGCTTCCAGGCACTTATCAAGCTTGGTCTTGTACCATACGGCGAGATAAGAGATATGAGGGACGACTCCCCTACACTGACATTCAACACCATTGCAAGACACCAGTCTAAAATGGTAAACACAAGGATCGCTTCCAACAAGTCACCATGGCTTGCAGGCTGTGAGGTAGGCGATATCCACAGCGTGGCTATCTCACATGGTGAGGGACGTTTCGTTGCAACAGCAGAGGAAATCGCACAGCTTGCAGCAAACGGACAGATCGCTACACAGTATGTTGACTTTGACGGAGAGCCTACATTTGACATTCATTGCAACCCTAACACATCATTCCAGGCTATCGAGGGTATCACCTCACCTGACGGACGTGTTCTTGGTAAAATGGGTCACTCAGAGCGTAAGGGCTGCTGCGTATCAAAGAACGTTCCTGGTGAAAAGGATCAGAAGATATTTGAAAGCGGCGTAGCTTACTTCAAGTAAAAAAACAAAAATACAAGGGCGGAGCTTTTCCGCCCTTTGTTTATACGAGGACAAAGATATGCTGAAATACATTATAATATATCTTTCCGCAATGAGCCTTTTGACGTTCATACTTTTTGGTGCAGATAAGCACAAGGCAAGAGCACACAAATGGCGGATACCTGAGAAAACGCTTCTTGGTCTGAGCCTGCTTGGCGGCTTTGCAGGAGGATTTCTGGGCATGGAATTTTTCCGTCACAAAACAAAACACTGGTATTTTTAT
Organism: Ruminococcus sp. RTP21198st1_G1_RTP21198_201120; assembly: GCF_040924265.1. Taxonomy (NCBI): domain Bacteria; kingdom Bacillati; phylum Bacillota; class Clostridia; order Eubacteriales; family Oscillospiraceae; genus Ruminococcus; species Ruminococcus sp. RTP21198st1_G1_RTP21198_201120. The sequence goes on along the minus strand of NZ_JBCOMH010000015.1, from coordinate 30,634 downwards.
ATGGTGATGATAATTTCTCTTGCACTATGGGCATTTATCATATACAAGGTCATTGCAGAATAGAATATGTTCTTTAGGTAGTCGGTAACGGCTGCCTAATTTTTTTTTGCAAATTCCGGTAGAAAGCATATAAAGCAGCGTAAACTTATTTGCGAAAAATAAAGTTGATCCTGTATAATAAAACTTGACACATACAAAACAGTGCATAGTATTATACCACAAAAAAAGACTGCTTTCTACCTTTTTTCCGGGGTAGAAAGCAGTCTTCTTTCATTGTGCGTTTTTTTACAGCGGCTTCAGTAAGTTCAGCTTCTGTTAAGATATAGTTGCTGTTGTCATTAGGAGTGATATACACCGTGATAGTTCCCAGCTTGCAATTTTCACTGATAGCACCACCAGTAATACCGAAGTTCATCGTGTCAGACGGAGCGGCTGAGCCTTCATCCAAATTCTTTATAGTGTCAAGCGCAAGTTTGTCAGTTGAGGTGCCGTCTTTAGTGAAACTGCCCTCAATATCACCCTCGGAAGCAAAATTAAACTTCGCCATAATGCCCACATTAGAGTGATTTGTAACTGTGATAGCCTTTGTGTCGCTGGTCCATTTGCCGTCTGCCTAATCGACTTGATGTGTTTCAGGATTCCAAGTCTTTTCGCCCTCGGTGTAATCGAAGGTCATATCTTCCCAAGTAATGTCGGCGGATATAGTTACAGGAGATTCCGCACCTGCCTTATATTTGCCCTGCACGTCGGCAGTGGTGTCCGCAAAGGCAGGGACCGCCATAGAAGCTGTCATTGCCAGCGACAGTATGGATATAATAACTTTTGTCATTTTTCTGCCCTCCTTATTCCGCTGTAACGGTGTAAATGCCGTTCTCATCAGGTCCGCTGACGGTGCATCCTTCTGCTAGTTGAATACCGCCATATCTGCCTGTTTCATATTCATCCGGCTTAAAGTTATATGTACCCACACCGCAGATGATCTTTGCCTCTTCTCTATAAACACTATCAAAGGAGAATTTGCCTATCCGAATATTACCCGACAGTTTTAAGGTCGGCGTACCGGTAGTAACCATAGGAACTTTAAGCGTCCCTAACGTAAAGTCGCCGGAAATAGTGACATCTTTCTTAACTTTCATTGTTCCGATAATATTATTGACTCCCTCGAATTTCCAAATGCCGCCATAGCTGGTAAAGCAATCTTTCATGATGACACAATCTCTCAAGGTCACATCTGAGTAATTATTATTGTCGCCCAACCCATTCAGAGTACAATTGTCAACGATCAGATGTTGTTCAGCTCTTCCATTCATCTGCACATAACAACCGATAGTACCGTTGCTCAGCGTCTTTCTGTTCAGATAAAACTCCAGATCTTTTCCTGACGAAAGCGTCAGCATCTCGTATGCTCCGTTAAGATCGCTGTTTAGCTTTGCCTTGCCACCATTTTCAAATACACCGCGCAGATCCTCCAAATTTTTCACCATAGTGATGTCTGAGGGATCTGACGTGTCTGAGGTGATCTTTACTGTAATAGTTCCGATCTTCTGATCTTTTGTGATCGCACCTCCGGAAATGCCAAAAGCAGTTGTGTCTGTTGGTGCGTTTTCAATTGTTGTATTCTCTGCAGAAGCAAGATCAAACTCGGTCTTGTCAAAGCTCCTTACGCAGCCCATCCACATCGGCTGCGTAAGGAGCTTGGGCTAGAAGTTCCGTCGCCTAAGGAGGAATTCGACCCGCCGTTGGGTTTCTACGAAAAGTGCAGTATTATGGACGAAATGCCTCTGGCTTACTGCGTTATCGAACTTGTATTCGATGAAGATGGTCACGGTGTTGACTTTATTTTCCGCTACTGCAACAAGGAGATGGCGGTAGTTGAGGGTGTGCCCGTGGAAGAAATGCTGAATCGGTCTTTTTATGAAGTATTTCGCAACGGAGATCGAAAATGGCTGGTATCTTACGCAGATGTAGCACTCAACGGCACAAAGCACACGCTGAAGGATTTTAGCCCTGAGATTGGGAAAGACCTCACCACATATTGCTATCAGCCCGAACCCGGTTTCTGCACCTGCATCCTGCTGCCAGAATAAATGCACAACCTAAAATGACATTTCGTTAAAAAGCATAATGTAAAAAAAAGGCTCTGATAAGACCAATTTTAGGTCATCTCAGAGCCTTTAATCGTTAAATGAGGCACAGGTTCGATAGATACTTTTTTAGCAAGTTCTTCAAGATAATCAAGCGTAAGTTCACTTTCTGATTTTGAATTGAGCTCATCTAATGCTTCCAATAACGTCAACATTACAATACACATCCTTGCTCATAGCCATATATTACCTTAGCCTGTCCACTTTCTTCGCCAGGCCATCCGGATATGTTGTAAGCTTTGAACGCGTCAGTTAACAAAATTTGAAGGTGTTCTTTATCGTTTAGCAATCCTTTTGGGAAATCAATACGTGTTATTTTCCAACAAACTTGTTGTTCATGAATACTCTTTATTGCTTGAACAGGTATCGGATTTGATTTATACATAAAGATAAATTCCTCTATATCATTATTCGTGTCATGATGGTTATAGCAATGTGCTAACCATGTTTCAGAATTTTTGTCAATAGTTAAGTACAGGGGCATGATACCTTCTGTCGTGTCCCTAAAGCTCCCGTATGGGTTCTTAATCTTTTTCTTAGCCAGTTCCTCTCTTTGCGTTGGAGTCAGCTTTTCATTAACAAATGCCATAGTCTAAACCTCACAATAATAAAAGTATTTAAGGGTATTTTAAAGAGAACCCTTATAAAACCTCTTGCTGCGCTTGTATAGTAAATACAATGAATGAAACGTAAGCACTCAGAATCTCTTCCTAATGAATTATATAGATTATTTAATTGTTTGGTTGGGATTCCATTTATTGAATTCGTGTTGCCAATTTCTTCTATATTAGGGTTAACATCCGGATTTGGTTTTAATTATAGCTTCATCAATTTCGGCACTTGGTGCAACCAAAACAACAGTATCATCTCCAACAGGACGTCACAATGTAACATCTTTGCCTGAAATATAGTCTTCATAACCTTTTTCAGATATTAAATAAGATGCACCTTTACTAAATATTTCGTCTATATTCATAATATACTCACCCCATAATCTTTAGTTGCAATGTTATTAATTCTTGTAATTTCCTGCCAAAGCCCATTTTCTTCATTCCAACCTTGCCATTCCTTACAAACACGAAGCTCCTTTTCGTGTTTTAATAGCGTTTCCTTCAATTTCTCAATTAACTCTTGATTAATGAATTTAAATGGTGCTTCGTGTCTTTTTTCATTCCTAATTTGATTCCAACATACCATAAACGCTATCCAATTCTTTGCTGGATCGCAATCAAGAAGATACAATATGGCTTCTTCGAATTTGGCAACAATTTTTTCATTTTTAGTTTCCTCATAAAGTTTGTATACTCCAAAATCTATAATTCTACTAAAATCCGTTGGTACATTTGCTGGAACAAAGTGACTTATAGGACAAGCATATCCTTTCTCTCCGCAAAGGAACTCAGCAACCTCATTATTTTCAAATGCTTTTTTTGTAAGTTCAAGCAGCTCTCCATTTGTAATTTGTTTTTCCAATTTCATAACATTTCCTTTCCCACCAAACGACGAATAAACATTTTCTATTTTTACATCAAATATATCTATTTGTATCAATAACGGGGACATCTTCTAAAATATCATCTATCATTGACGTTGTGAATTTGAATGTAACCGTCAAACCCTCCGCATCTACCCCACCGATGACTAAAGAAGTATAATAAACTTCAAGCAACTCGATAGAGTAAATTACCCAATCTCAAAAAGTTTATAGAGCTGCTTAGACCAAATTAGATGTGGAGATAAAGATAATGATAATGAAAACAACGATCGCAACGGTAAAGAACGAATTTCGCCTGACTGAATGGTCAGCCCAGATCCAGGCACAGAAAAGTAGCTGACTTACAGTGCATAAATGGTGTGAAGAAAACGGTGTCAATGTTAATACCGTTCACTTGAATTTTGTTCCGATTATTTCGCTGCTCATTTGTTATTTAATTCCTTGCCTTTAATCTATTCATTCTCTAAAATATATTCATATTTATTATCTTCGCTCCAACGGCTGTCTATATCCTTAACAGACAGCGCATTGATCGAGCCGTCATCTCTGCCAACAGCCACGATCGCATATTTATTGCTATCTGAAATTTCATACATATATACATCGGCTAAAACATGTTCCTTGTCATTGTCAAGAGATTCGGCATACGGAGCGCCGAATTTTTCCTTAAAGCTCAGAAAATCTCTGCTGTTCCATGCGGTTATATCATTATATTTTACAATACTTTGAGGATTGATTATCCTGTAAATATCTATAACTTCGTACTTATTGCCCGTCTGAGCCACTATATAACTGCTGCTGTCGCCATAACCGGAAGCAACGCAGCAGTTATGGTCTGCAATTTCAATAGTATTGGCAGTATTACACTCGATATCACCGGACTCATAATCCAAAGTATTTATGGATATGTTATAAACGCCGACCAGATCTTCCCCATCATCATGCTTTTCATCGATGGGACAAACTGCTATATATACCCCATATTTTTGCTTATCCGTGATAATATAAAATGATCTGGAAAGAAAAGCACTGGTATAATTTTTTCCTGAAGAACTGGCGCTCACAGTATCCTTTTCATACTCTGTCGTGCGAATTATATCGCCTTCAAATCCATCAATCAGCGCTTGTATATCAGCGTCAATACCATCTGAATTTTTCAGACCGTTACACAGTAAGGATTTTACGCCGTCTTTATCCCCATCGTCTATGTATGTCAATAATTGATCTACCGTATCTGCGTAGAACTGATCGTTATATTTATACTCAACACCGTTTATGATAGGCGTTTCTTTAATGGCACAACTACTCAGAGATATCACCAATGCTAAGCTCGAAATAAGGCTGATGACTTTTTTCATTTATTATTTCTCCTTCCAGTCTAATGTTGCTATGTAAGTCTCATCTGAGAATGACCACCCTGCAGTTCTGTCAGTCGCATCTCTGAAAGCCTCATACATGATCTCGCCATTCTCCATCCTCAATATCCGGTTTTAAGTATTCATACTTATCGTAAAAAAAACGTACTTACTCTTATCAGCACTATCAAAACGTAAAATATATTCCGCTATTTTACTGCTTATTTTTTCAATTCCACACTTTTGATTGGAAATATAATTGATCATATATTTTATCGTGTCTAAAGCTATAAACCTATAGTTTTTCCAATCTTCCGTTAAAATTGCCGTCAGGTTCTGTTAAAGCCCAAACACTTCTACATTTTGTACACTTATAATAAAATTTTTTATGTCCATAACCATCATACTTATTAATGGAGTGTTTTTTACAAAGTTTCTTTGCTTTTTTTAATTCAGCAATATATTTTTTTAGATAACAAAAATCGGAAATATCGTTAAACTCATCAACTTCAGCTAGTACTTCACAAACACATGATATTTTTATTGATTTTATAATATTATTTTCTATAACAATTAAAGGAGAACCTTTCCAATCAAACCATATTGCATCATCTGCTATAAAATACAACCGTTTCTCACCCAAAAAGGTTTTGTTTGCTATAGTCATCAATTCTATTTTTTCATTAATTGTTGCTTTTTTATTTGGATACCACTCTATTTTATTAGCAAGCACCAAAAAATAATCTATTCCTATTTCTCCATGAAATGTTGCTATTTTATCATTATATTTTACATGAATTTTATCGCTACTTGCTTTGCCTACTGTTACAAATTCCATATGCATTTTCAATTATCACTTCTCCTTTAACCAATTGATGATGCTTCCATTTAATGAAAATAGACCTGATAAACCTGATGTAAATTCAAAAGTTCTTGGAATGTTAATTAATAATTGATTGCTAGTTCCAAAATTAGCTAGCTTTGAAACACTTGTTACCATTGCTATAGCTAATACTGCTCCTATTACAATTGTTACTGTGATGAGAATCTCTTTCCAATGCTTCTTGCACCACTCACAAGCACTATCCACTTTTTCTTCCAACCAGCTTTTTTCAATATCCGGTTTCAGGTATTCATATTTATCATAAAAATCATTCTTGCTTTTATTGATAGCATCAGCCGTATTTTAGTCAATAGTCACAACATCGGAAATGTATTCATTAATATTTTCTTTCAATGACTCAAGTGATTCAATTTTGTCCTCTTGGGTCTGCGTTGATGATTTTATCGAGCTGATAACATCATCAACATTGCATATGCTGCTGTCAATTTTAAGCACTTTTGATTTCAGTGATTTCAAATCAGCATTATCATTAATAAAGGGTGATAATATTTTACGGCATATTCAGGATCATTTTTTATTATTGATGTAATGTTATTTTTTATTGCTTTGCAATAATCATTTCCAAATTTATGGTATATAGTATTAACAAGGTGCAAAACCATTTTCAATAGTGCCATATGTTTTCTAAGTTCAATTATCTGTTTGCTTTTTATGTGTTTAGTGGTTCGCATCTTCTCATAGTTTAAACCTCGATACAGTATTCCAAATAATAAAAATTCCATCTCACATTAATTGTTTTTCAAAAACGCATACCATTCTGCTTACCAACATACATCCGTCGTTGCCGTTGGATCATTTGTTACCACTTTATGCTCTTATTTAAAATCAAGTGTAACCCAAAATCTTTGTGCGATGTCGACTTAATTAATAGGGTAAAGCCTATAATAATAGCCATTATCAGAATCTTTCTTTATACATTTAAATTCCGCTTCATTCTTTTCAAAACTTGCATATTTTACTTGTGTACTTTCGTTTTGTCTATATGGATAAATAATAAATTCTGGAATTTTATTTGTAAAATCATGATCTGAGACTTTGAAAAATTCTTCATAAGTAACATCGTTATTATTAAGGAAGATAATTCCATAATTCAAATCAAGATATGTATTATAATTTATATCAAATGCATCACATATATCTTTCGTTTGCGTTGACGGTCCATATACAATACACTTATCCCATTCAAAGCCAGTAAAATCAGACATATGTATAATAATCTCGGTATCATCATTACATTTTTTTATAATTTTATCCTTTAACGATTTTGAATGACGATAATTTATTATTGAAAAAATGCTCAGTATAACTCCCATACACAATACTCCAATCAAAATTACTCTAATATATTTCTTGACCAATTCAATCACCTTTTTTATTATAGTATTTATTATCTGGTTGAAATCCGTTTTCATCAAGTGTTTCCAATATAATTAAATCATCTTTGTATCGTTCGTATGAAAGTCGTTCTTTTACAGTCACATAATATCCATCATAGGTTTCCTTCACAATATTTAATCCATTTGTATAATAGTAATCTAATACTTTTTTTGCTATATCTTTGGATGTACTATCAATTGATGTTGTTTTTCAAATTTCCCGTCCAATAACATTGTTTAACAAATCAACTGCTTGATCAGCATCACCTAAAGTTTTAAACCTATGCGAGTATATATCTTTGATTTCATGAATAACGTTTTGATTTTTTTCATGAGCATTACCAGCTTGTAAGCCTATATTCTCTCCCCACTTACTTGTTATAATTGAAATCCAAAAAGTGTGTCGAAAAGCATTTACTTCTGATCCTTCTTGAACATCATTATCTTCAAAACATTTGAATAAAAGTTAAAGCATAATTAAATATTTTATCACGATTGATTATTTCTAAGATTGATATTGATTGTCATAAAGTTTTAAGTTTATATCAATCAGGAACTTCATCCCCATAAGACATACTGAATACCCGCAGCCAGTATGCGTCATCCCCTGAGTATTCTTTAACAGCATCTTCAATCAACTGATTTTGTAATTCTTTAACTATTAAATCAGGTGATCCGCTTGGTAAATGCCTTTCTCCCACATGATCGCTTATCCAATCGATTGTTGCAACAGTAATGCAATATTTATTTCCGTTTTCCAGTTTGACAAAAATATCAATATTATCATTTTTTATGTTACAATTCTTCAACGGAGTTGGATATTCAATTGATATTACTTTCATAACATTATCTTCTATTAAACTTTTTAATCTTTCATCCAAGCTTCATCATAATTTGGATGTTCATTTAAGCATTTCAAATCAATTCCATGAGTATCATGGCCTAAATATGAGAACTCTTCTAATTTTGGTAAGTTTAACACAAAGCTTATGTCTGTAATATTACAATAAGAAACATCTAAAGCTTTTAGATTATAAAGTTTATTTATAATTTCTTTATCAATTGAGTGTATATTCGTAGAATTTATATTGAGGGATACAATATTCTCCCAATTAACACTTTCATCATCCAGCTTGGTAAAATCAGCTCCTGAAATTGAAAGTGATTTCAATTCCGTTAATTCGGATAAATCCGGTAAAGTTTCAATTTGAACATCGTATAATTCCAACGATTTTAAATTCTTGAAGCTTCCCTCTGTTCCGAGCAAGTTAATATCGTCAATTTTAAAACGAGCACCCCCATAAGGATTAGATCTAATGCACAAACTTGATAGACTTCTGATATCTGCCAGCTTTCTTATTGAACCAATAGGTGAATCTACAATATTAACAGAAGTTAATTTTTTTAGTTTAGTTAACTCTTCAAAAAAGTTCTGTGCATCTGAAGCGTCACTGATTCCGACAATAGTAATTGTTTCAAGATTCGTTAATTTGCTGAGCAAATCATAATCGTGTCCCAAAAGTGCAACATCAGAACCCGGATCACAAACCAACTCACGTATCTCATCATAATTCTGACTTGTTTGATTAATACAATCGTTAATGGTTTTTCGTTTCCACTGTAAATCAGCTTCTGTTTCATTATCACTGTTTAAGAACCATATTCCGAAACCTATTACAATAGCCAAAAATATTATAAGAATACAAGTAATAATTATCATCGTAGAAAATATGGTTTTATGTTTCATTATAAACAAATCCCTCATTAAGTTAATCTTGTAAAAATGTTATAAAGGCATCAATATGCTGTTTATATTTATCTGCTCTCTTCTTTTTTTCTCCTACAAGTTCACCATCAATATAAGCACCCAAAGTAGATTTAACATCGTAATTTATATTATTGCGAATTTGATCAATACCACCATTATTTGATATGAACTCCGATTTAGGATCGATTCTGCCATCCATTACAGCCTTATTATATTCCTGTTGAGCTTCCAGAAAATTACTGCTACTGTTCTCAAATTTATACTGTATATTATTCGGATCAATATCAGATAAAAAATCCTGATCGTCATACCTTGTCGAAATAATATCTCCACTATAGGATATCATTCTATCAGTACTTCCATTAGCAAAATCCACAATGTCTAAATTATCGTTAAATTCAACATACTGTAATGCCTCATGAACAAAATCTTTCATAACCTCCGAGCCAAATTCATTTGCTCTCCTTTTAAACTCTTCAACAGTTGGAGAATTTTCCCCATTAAAAAGATTTTCCTCTTCTCGTGAGAATCCAAAATGTAATTCAATATTCTCATAATTAGAACCATGTTGCACATTTAGAGCAATTGCAAAATCAATAGCATCAGCCACATTTTAGTCAATAGTCACAACATCGGAAATATTTTCATTAATGTCCGAAGCCCAAAAAACAATAGAATTTTTATCTATTCTATATTTTACAAATACTTCATTATTGTATCTCATAAACCACTCCTTTACCCGGTAAAAATCCAGCATATATTATTTATATTCGCTTCCATCATCATTTACAAACTCAATTTTGAATGAACTATTCTTATTTTGCTTTCGCACCGCTTTGATAAGTTCAGTCAATTCATTCTTCTCGATATATCCTTGATGTTTTATCCAAGATATACTATTTACTGTTGCATAAAAACCATCTACGCACATTTCCCCACCAAATCTTGCGATATTCTCTTTGTACTCAATATCGACATACCATTTCGTACCTGTAATTTTAATTTCTTTCATTTTTTATTCCAATCATTTAATAATATTCCCGTCTGAGAAGTTCCTATAAACAAACTCCTTATTAGTGAACCAACCTGAGTAGTATGCGTAATCACATTAACCGCAGTAGGCGTATATATTGTGATATTTCCTACATTAGGATTTATTCTTAAAATAGTACGTTCAAAGACATTCCATACACTGGTTGGTCGAACAGTATTTCCGAGTAACGCTTCCACATTCCCTAAAGAATGCATTGCGTAGGAGGAAGAAGCACTATTCCATGCGCTTATTGTAGAAGGATTGGAAACATCCCAATTTGGAAGTTCAACACCCTTCGATGAAAGAGTTGTTTCCAAAGTAGATCTTCCCATTTTATCCGCACAATTTGCCGCTATTTGATCTCCGTTACATATACCCTCATCTCCAATTCCAGACCAGAAAGTTGACGAATCAGATTTAAGTGTGAAATTATATTCACTTGCACCGCTTATGGCTGAACGAAATTGAGGATTAGTAGTCCATTGCTTTCCATAATTTCTTAAATCAGCATTTGAAATTCCTTTTACACTACTATAAATAGAACCAATGGAATAAAAACAATTCGATATTGTACTTGTCCAATTTAATACATTTTGAAATGTATTAAAAACTGAATTATCAATATTTCCCCATGTGTCAATTATATTTAATGTACTTGAACCAAGAGTTGAAAGTATCGCTATTGTAGCAACAGAAAGACTAGTTATCGTTGCAATTGTTGTAGCAAGACCTGCAGAAACTCCAAATGTTGTAAGCACCGTGGTTAATAATGGTACAAGAGCCATTCCGCCAGTGGCAACAACAGCAACTATAACTAATACTGCTCCTATTACAATTGTTACTGTGATAAGAATCTCTTTCCAATGCTCCTTGCACCACTCTCCGACTTTTTTTGCAGCCGTCTTTGAATTTCTCCCAACGGCTTTTTTCACATTCGGGCTTCATGTAGTAGTACTCGTCGTAAAAATCGTCTTTGCTCTCAATAATAGTCAGAGTTTATACAGTTGTATTTTACTACAACTCCTAATAGTATCTAAAAGCTGTGAGACTTTTTCTTGGTTTGTGGGCATTTTATTACCTCCATATTGTTAAAGTAAAATAATTTTAATTGCCAACTATTAGTTTTATTGCTTTTATATTTTTGATTGCGACTAATCCCATTGCTAAATGAATACACTTTTACAATTTGACACAACTAATCTTTGTTGGGAGCTCTTTCCAGAAATTTTCCAACTGTATTCCAGAACTAATGTCTTTTTGTCTTAAGCTTATATAAGTCAAAACATCTTCTAAAGAATCCAATAACCCATATTTATTGACATATATACCTTTTGCATTTAAATCGTCTTTAAAATAGTTATATTCATTTTTTAAATACGAATAATATACATTACCAATGCAATCAAAACCTAATAATTTAGTTGGTAATTTAATTTCAGGAACAACGATTTCTTTGTTAGTTGTTTCATACAAAAGAATATTCGACTTTAGCCCATTGTTTTGACAATATTGAAAATATTTATATACAAACTTAAAATCAGGGACAATATGTTGCATATCATATTGCAGAAACCAAGTGTTATCTGCTTCCTCAGTTAACATCATAGCATTCTTATCATCATCTACATCTTCAAACGGCCATACATTATATGTATAATCATTATCTTTTACCTCGGATACAACATAACCATTTCTATACAACTTCATTCTCTCACTCTCCTAATCAATAATTTCCACATGAGAATTTTTGCCTGAAGGAACACGTAAATGCGGCTTACCTGATATACCTTCAGCCAATTTTGCTGGATCCATTCTATTGAAATGCGGTGGGGCTATACGAACTTTATCCTTGCCAAGTCCAGCTGCTCTACATCTATTTACATAATCTTCTGCCTCTAATCTTGTGACACGATTTATCTTGCTAATATTTTTTCCTTTCTTAACCAGTTTCTGCCGTTCTGGAAAATATTGTTTTCCATATTCTTTGCCAGCATTATGCACCAGTACACCCAATCTACCAACATGATAAGTATGAAAATCTTCTACCTCAAAATTATAAACCTTAACAGGTTCTTCTGTCAACTCAACATCAAAATTTTCAACTAAAAGAATGTTTTTGTTTGGGTCAAGAAGTTCATCACCGATTGCAAGTTCTCCTGCTTTGACAAAGCCACGACTATTTACATAGAACGGGTGGTCAACAGTTGTAACGATTTCTTCACCGTTCACAGTGAGATGAACAAGCGTTGTTACCTCTCTTATGTAGGTTTCAAGAACAGTTTTCGGAGAAGTTTCCATTGTTTCAGGGTCTGTTGAAATGACTTTATTGATTGCAACAATTACTCTACTTTAACCTTTTTATATACTCATCTATACCCATAACAAGCACCTCTTGCAACATTTCTAAATAACTTTTTTCCCCACCACTTTTTTTAATCATAACATCAAACACTTGTTTTAATTTACCATCAATCATAACTGTAACACCAGTTACCTTTTCACCAGTATTTGTATTTTCAAATTCTTCCGACATAATACGCATTTTATTATCCATTACGCACTCTCCTTAGATTTCGCTCTATAATTTTCCCATTAGTGGCAACTTCTTCTATCCATTCAGACCATGGTGCTGGTAATTCATAACTTCGACCAGGTGTAGATATATCAGTTAGCTTTGGAGCAGTTCCCCCTTGATTCAACGGATTTGAGCGATAACCATCTTGGCTTATTGTATTTTCTTGTAATAAGTCATCAAACCACTTTGGTACCTCAAATTCAACTGTATATGCTTCATTTCCTCGAACTTCATTTTTAAAATAAGTTGAATGTTCTCCGTTATCTATGCTAATATTTAAATTTTTATCCTTGTTAGCAATTGAAATTGACCCGTTTTCATTTACCGTTATTTTTTGTTGACTAGAATTACTGCTGCCATCTCCTCCTTGAACTCTTCGATATTTAACAGTCTCTTCATTTTCACCAAATGAAATCGTGTCATCTTCACCTATTTTGCGATACACGGTTTCACTTAAGTTATAATCTGCATTTGCATTATGAACCCAAACACCAATTTCACCAACATGATATGTATGAAACTCATCTACCTGAAAATTATACACCGTAACAGGTTCTTCTGTCAACTCAACATTAAATTTTTCAACTAAAAGAACATTTCCGTTTACATCAAGAAGTTCATCACCAACTATTAGTTCTCCTGCTTTGATAAAGCCTTGATTTTTTACATAAAACGGGTGGTCAACAGTTGTAACGATTTCTTCACCGTTCACAGTGAGATGAACAAGCGTTGTTACCTCTCTTATGTAGGTTTCAAGAACAGTTTTCGGAGAAGTTTCCATTGTTTCAGGGTCTGTTGAAATGACTTTATCTCCTGACTTTATCTTTTCTATGGCAACCATTCCTGCTACAGCCATGACAAGAGTTCCAGCAACGAAACAAGACGGCTTAACGCCTGCTTTATTTGCCGCACTGTTAAAGCCTTTATTCATTCCGCCTGTAAATACGGCAACACCGGCTATGCTAATCTGTGCAAATTGTAAATTTCTTCATTCAATTAGTTAAAAAGACCAAATTGATTTATCTCTTTCATTAAGCTTTTGCTCTATCTTATTTTCTATTATAAAAAAATATATGTCTTTAATAAAAAGCTCTAAAACTTCTTTTTGTACAATTGCGTAAAGGGTATTATTTTGTCTACTATTCTCACTTTTAACATCAAAATGTATTGAATCTATTTCGCAATCCGCAGAAAACTCACCTAAAAGCATTGTAAATAATGGATTATAACCTTTATAATTAATATATACATTCTTTAATAAATTATTATTAACAATCTTTATCCTTAAATCAATTTCGTCAAAAGCATAAATCTCATAGTTTTCTTTCTTTTCAATTTTGTACATATGATTACTCCTTAATAACTATTAAAATTTTCATCATAAAGTCCTACACATGCATCCATTGCCGGATTTGTTCTCATCGATGAACTGATAATTTGTTCTGGTGTCTTGCCACTAGAAATTAACGCATCATAAGACCTAGTTTGCATACGTTCTAAAGCAGCATTATATCCATTTTCATTTATAATATTTCCATCTAAATCGAGATAGGAATTTAACCTTGTTTGATTACGATAATCACAAATTAAATGTGCTATTTCTTCTGTAGAACATCCTTTATTTTTCATATCAGAAACTAAATCGCATATTGATCTATCATCTTCAATATACTGAATTCTTTTTTGCCTTGCACTTTCAACAAATTCCGGATCTGACCAATCCACATTAGCGAAATTTTTCAAACTGCCATCTTTTTTGGGTTTATAGCCATACACTGCATTGGGATCTTCTTCAGCATCAGCTAATACTTTGGGATTATCACTAGGATTATTATCATAATGACCGTTACCATATTTTTTCTGCATTATGAACTAATACACCTAATTCGCCAACATGATAGGTATGAAAAACCTCCACCTGAAAATTATACACCTTGGTAGGTTCTTCTGTCAACTCGACATCAAAATTTTCAACTAAAAGAACATTTCCATTTACATCAAGGAGTTCATCACCAACTATTAGTTCTCCTGTTTTGATAAAGCCTTGATTTTTTACATAAAACGGGTGGTCAACAGTTGTAACGATTTCTTCACCGTTCACAGTGAGATGAACAAGCGTTGTTACCTCTCTTATGTAGGTTTCAAGAACTGTTTTCTCGGCAGTTTCAAAGGTTTCGGGGTCTGTAGAGATAACTTTATCTCCTGCTTTTATGTTTTCAATAGCAACAAGTCCGCTTGCTGTTAGTATCATTGTTCCTGCAACAAAACAAGTAAGCGTTTCTTGATGCTTTTTCATTGAACTATAAGTGCTTCCGCTGAAAACTGCCAAAGCACTTACAGTAAATTGAAAACCATTATACAACTTGCTGGAGTGAAGTTTCTGGTTGAATTGCACAAAAGCAAACTATGTTTTAATTAATCAATGACTATTCATTATACATCTTTTCTATAAAATCATTGAAACCATATGCGCACAGTTGTGCATCTTCAATATGAATTGATTCAAAAGGAATTTCAATAATTGATATGTTTTCATTTCTAATATCAAATGCGTATGCAATGTCTCCACCATCAGAACCAAAATATAAAATTCCAGGAGTATATTGATTTACTGAATATGCTTCATTTAGTGAAATAATTTCTTCAATTGGCCATATAACCAAATATGAATTTTCTCCTAATTCACCTTCTGCACCATTTGAATACAACATAAATTCTTTATATTGAATAGGTAGCTTAACGCCAATGCGGTTCTCTACCTCCATTATTTCTTTTTCATCAGCGGACTTATTTAAATCCATCTTACTTACTAGATTGATAATATTCTTATTCATTACAAATTTCTCCACATTATTGTGAGGATTGTATTTTGTTTAAAAAATTACGAATAACTTTCTTCTCCATTTCGGAGCAACTTATTAGTACTTTTTTGGCATTTATTGAGACGTTATGCTTTTCTTCAACAGTTAACAAAGAAAAATTTGCATCTCTTAACGAATCAATACAAGTAATTAATAAATTACTATTTTCTGTTTGAGTTAATATTATCAGAATCTTAACACTATATTTATTGTTAACATCTGCCAAACATTCTGCAAGCCGTACTTGACTTTGAATATCATAATTTTGCATTTTAGAAATTAGTAAAGTCCATTCTAAATCTGAAAAATGTTTTAGAAAATCTTCACATAAGAATAATGCGTCATCATACCAATAATCATCTGAAAAATTCCCTTTTATGTATTCTTCAAATTCATTTAACATAAGTTTCCTCCTATTTGGATGTAAACCCAGTTGGCAAGCCAGTTGTTCCGCCACCTGTTGGATATCCTGCGATTACGTTGTTTCCTTGTTTTATAACTTCTATTTGAACTCCATCGATAATATCTCTATATAAATACGAATTGTCGGCTATTCTTTTACCAATAGGAACGCCATCTCCAACTTGTTTTATACTATCAATAATCTTAGCATCAGACCAGATATCCGGGAAAATAGTGCTTGTTTTAATTTTGGATACATTTCCATCTGGAAACTCTGTTATGAATTTAATTTTTTTAGTTCCATCTGGGAATGTTTGTTGTACTTCTACTGAATATTTAGGATTAGCATCATTTATTTTGGGTGAATGTCCACCCTTAATTCTGTTGGAAGAACCTACACGTTCACCTTCAAGTATTTTATTTTCCATATCGGGTGTAACAACTGTGGAGTAATCTGCATTATGAACCAAAATCCCGTTCTTACCAACATAGTAAGTATGAAAATCCTCAACTTGAAAATTATAAACCTTTAATTTTCAGTCCATTCAATATTATCTGGCATTTCACGTTTATAAAAAAATTTTTTGGCTGCCTCGAAAGCTTTATCTACTGAGATAATTGAATCTCTTCTGATTTCAATCTCTTCTTCAGGCGTATTAGTATAAAAAATACAATAGTCATTTTTCTGATTTGTCTGGCAACCAACTGACTGAAAACCGAGTGACTCCTCGTCTGGAAAATAGGTGAGATTCGCCATTTCTTTGTTTACTAATACCACTAAGCAAGGATTCTCTTGAGTATTATTAGTAATCCAAAACTCGTTGACACCATCACCATATTTTTTTTTGTAATATTTCTGAAAATTCAGAAATATTATTTGCATATTCAATTCCTCCAAAATGTTTTATTTTCATTTGATTACCTTATTCCTTTCTTATTTGATTTTCGGAACAGTGCTATTTCCAATGTATGTCTTTGGAACTGGGATAGCACGAACATTATTTGCAACCGAATTACTTGGAGGTACCACGGTTAATTTAGCGCCTTTTGGAAGTAGAGCTGGAACTTGTCTATCGCAGAATCCACAAGTTCCATTAGGGTTATTATGAAATACAGTTGCTTCATTTATACCATTTTCTCTCATGTATAAAGCAGCTTTTCCTTCAACATGACTTGCTGATTGTGCTTTATATTGAGGATATGAAGGTGTCGATCTATTTCCTGATTTAAAAGAAATTTGCTTTCCATCTGTGAAGCACTTATAAGTACACCCACTCTTAAATCAGGCAATAGACCATATTCGATGAATATAAAATAACGCAACATGAGGCTATGTCTCCGAAACTATTAATGGAGGCATAGCTATTTTTTCTCTTGAAATAATCTCTCCGATGTGGTATAATGATAACTGATACATAAAGCATGACCAATTGTGAGGTGATTGCTATGAATATTGCTATCGTTGATGATGAACCTGTATTCTTAAAACAACTTCATAACAGATTAAGAGAAATGAAACTCCCCGACTGCGAAATACACGAATTTACAAGCGGGAGAGACTTATTGAGTTTCTATGTCAAGGGAATGTATGAAGTCATCATACTCGATGTTGAAATGCCCGATCTGACCGGATTGCAGACCGCTGAAAGAATCAGACAGATAGATGGTTCAGTTATTATTTCTTTCCTGACGAATTATGCCGAATTTGCCGTTAAGGGCTACGATGTGGGAGCGTTTCGCTATATATTGAAAAATCAGCCAGACTATGTATATACCAAACAGCTAAATTCTATCATTGCTGAGTGCCAGCAGCGATTTAGAACTTTCACTTTCAATAATAAAAATCTGTCATTCAAGTTCAGGCTGACAGATATTCTTTACTTTGAGGGACATAGAAGAAAGGTATCACTATTCACAGTTAATGGTGAATTGGAGTACGGCGGCGATTTTTCAACTGTGTGTGGCGAGTTGTTAAAGTACAATTTCGCTATTATAAACCGTGGAATACTTGTAAATCTTGACCATATACAGAATATTACCAAGTACGATATTATTCTAAGCAACGGCAGAAAAATCCCCATAGGCAAAACATATAAAGATGAGATAGTTGCTCGCTATCTTAACTATGCAACAGGGAGATGATCGAGTTGCCCGTATTGATTGAAAATATCATTGAGATTGTCAATGTAGCAATTGAAATGATGTTGGTATTCTTATACTTTTCCTTGTTGAGTAAGGCAAAAGTTAATAAAGCAGTTCTTTATCTGTCGTATCTTCTTTCTACTGTAATACTGTCAGCGACAGTTTTGTTGACAGATAATATTTTAGTGTATCTGATTACAACCATTATTCTTATTAGCTCCATGTCCTTTATTTGTTATGATGATTCAATCCGTCATAAAATATTTTGGAACATATTGTTTTTACTGATTATATCTATATCTGAACCTATTGTGATTGGATTACTTTGCATTGCTAATATGGGAACACCAGATGAATTCTTAGAGTCTGGTTTAGGACGTTATCTCGGAATGGTAGGCACAAATATAATTTATTTATGGCTTATAGGATTGATGCACCGCATAATAAACAAAAAAATTCGTGAACTGCCGATAAAATATTGGATATTGATAATAGTTATTCCAATCATAAGTATTTTTCTTTTACAAACAATGCTTGATGGATTTGTTGGCAGCAACACTTATAGTTATGTTTCTTTGGGCGTTTCTCTTGCAGGAATTATCTTTATAAACCTTGCTATGTTTAATTTCTTTGAAAGTTTTGAAGATAAGATAAAGTTAAAATACCTTGAAACAATAAAGCAACAGGAACAGGAAAACTATAAGCTGCTTACCCTGTCATACAAGCAAGTACGAGAGTTTAAACACGATATTGAAAATCAATTTTTAGTTCTGAATGATATGTTGGAAAACAATGATACTGATTCTGCTAAGGAATATCTTGTCAAGCTAAGCTCATTTGTAAGGCTTGCTAACAGACTCTGCTATACTGGTAATAATGCCGTCGATTCTATTGTGAACATCAAGGGTTCTCTTGCTCAGACATACGGTATAGAGTTTATTTGAAAGGTCAATATCATAACAAATATCAAGGCAGACGAATTGGAGTTGTGCCGTATCATCGGAAACGCTCTTGACAATGCAATAGAAGGTTGCCAGAGAGCTGGTGTATCACATAAGCATATTTGGATAAGCCTAATGGAAGAACGAGAGAAGCTATTTATTGTCATTACAAATACATCAGATAAGGTAGATACATCTGTTTTAACATCAACAAAGAAAGAACAAGGGCTTCACGGCATAGGGATAAACAGTATCAAATCCTCCGTTGATAGATTGGGTGGGTTAGTAAGTTTCGATTATGATGACGGAATTTTTAAGCTGAACATTATGGTTCGTAATTGTTTACAAATTTAACTATTTGCATTTCGGGACAAGAAGACGACATTTGGGGACACTTTGAGACCTTTTTTCTCAAAACCTATTGAAAAAATTTGCAACTTGTGTTATGATTTTTGCAGGAAGTGATTCAGAAATGATTTCAAAACTTGCAAAAAGCATAGCACACTTTTTTGTGGTTCAGAACATAACGGAAGAATCCAAAGAGGTGATCTACGCATATGGAATGGAGCTGCTGATCTCTGATGTGCTGAATACCATTATCGTCCTGCTGATTGCTCTGTTTTCCCATACGCTGCCTGCGGTTGTTGTATTCATAGCCGTATTTATGGGGTTGAGACAGTTTGTAGGTGGGTTTCACGCTAACAGTCATCTTAGTTGTATGTTCACGCTTGTCATGGTGATGATGGTTTTCTCTTACGGCATTTGCAATGTAAGCGGACATATTACGCCAATATTCAGCATCAGTTTCATAATGATAGCATTACCAATCATTCTATGTATTGCTCCCGTTCCGCATCCGAATAAACCGATGTCAGAGGAAAAGAGTGTCAAGCTAAGGAAAAGAAGCTGCATCTTAGCTGTTACCCTATCCGTTGTCACGATTGCACTGCTTGTATTCCAATATCAAAAACTAAGCCTTTATGTATCAAGCGGAATGCTGCTGTCAGCAATCATGGCACTGCTCGGTCACTTTTTGAATCGGGGTGATAACAGTAAACGATGATAAGGAAAGAGAAAAACGGAGTATTTTGGCGATTGTAATTCTTGCTCTTGTAAGGCTGGTGCTGTATATCTCAAATGGCAGCGTTTGCGGTATTACGTTTTATCAACCGAAAGAGCCTGACTTATCTGAACTGTTTGAAAGGAGGGATTTGTAATGAAAAAGCTGATGAGCATAGCAAAGAAGGCTTCTACGGCACTGGCGGCTCTTGCGCTGGTGGTAGCTACCACATCAGTTCCGAGTGCTTGCTTCCATTGGTTCGCACAACCTGTAGAGCCAGAAGAGCTGAGAAACTATGTAAACAAGAAATAATTGGCAACTGTGTGTTGCAGAAAGGTGGTATGAAATGGTTAAGAATAAGATTTTGAAACGTATCGTGGCAGGTCTTAGCTGTATTGCGTTATCTACAACTATGCTTACGAGTTTACCTGCTTTTGCCGATGATTATGTTGACGAATATCAATATTACTCAACGTTAGATCCTAATGGTGAAGAGTACCAAGAATGGAAATCAAATCTGGCAAGTTCTGCTGTAAGTGTTCCCCAAAATAGAATGCTTAAAAGTATTCTCAAAAATAATACTTTAATAGCAAATGACTACATTGAGTTCAACACTGCAAGTAATGGTCACTATACTATTGGTACAATTTTTATTAACATTGATCTTGATAATGATGGTGAAATAGATACAACTGTTACGCCAACTATCAATCCAGGGGTAATTCAAGATGATGAGAAATCACCTGAAATAACAGTAGAATCTTGCAATGCAGGTATTAGTAACTCAAATACTATAAATCCCAATATAGTTATAACTAACAACTCTGACAAGCCTTTAAAAATGAGTGATATAACTATAAATTATGTATTTAATGCAGACAATAAAGAAAACCTTGAATACCATTGCGACTGGCTTGCTGTAGATAATCAATACTTAGGTAATACTTCGGTTTGTGAATTTGTTAATGACGATTACGGAAATACATATGCAAAAATCAAATTTAATACCGATGTTGAACTTCAACCTAATAAACAGTTTGTAATCCATTTTAGACTAAATGCAGCAGATTGGTCTAATTGGGATACATCGAATGATTATTCAATGGGAACAGAACAGCTATTGCCAAATGATAAAATAATTGTTTTTTATAATGAACAGCTTATAAGCGGTGTCCAGCCTTGAAGTAGAGGTTGAAGCAATGAAAAAAACAATTATAATTATAATTATATCATTATTAGTTACGGCAGGCACTTTTGTTTTATCTAAGTATCACAACAGAGATAAAATGATGACTCAAATGAATAAAGATATACAAGATTATTATTATATAAGCTGTCCAAATGGAAATGAGCTTGACATCAAGCAAAAGAGCAGTAATGAATATCAATACTCTATTCTTAGTTATCCTTTTAGCACAACAGAATACACTAACAAATTTACATTCAGATTAAAAGTGAGTCTTGATCAGAAATTCATATTTGAAAAAATCGGCTTATTGACAGGCACAAGCGGAGTAAACGCAAATACAGACTTTCCTAATTGTCTTATTAAAGAAAATGATTCTTCTCAATATCAACGTTTTTTTCTCCCCACGCCAGAAGAAGATAATGATGTTTCAACAATCCTTGGCGAAGGCAAAATATATGTATCATTCAAGAATGCAATCAATTCATCAGATATATCATCTGTAATAGATGAATATAGTGAATACGGAACAGTGACATGGCTTTGGGTCGATACTTACAATGATTCTGATTCAACACTACCAACGATTCAAAATCCTCAAAATGACGAAAGAGGAGTGTATGGTATCCCGTTGTTCTATGCTGGCGAAAAGCTCATTTCACCATTAGATAAGTTTGTTAATATAATAAATGATAAACACGCTTATTTGGAAGACGAATTTGAAAACATAAGAAACGGTATTAATACAGGTAAAGATACTATTAAGCAATCTGATATTAATATTATAGGTATTGTTTTATTGTCCCAAAAAGATTTGAACCGTAGTGCCATAATAAACGAAATCGCCATAAAGGGAAATGTCTATGTAGTTAACTAAACTATAAATTTATTGTTATCTTGTTTTATTGCCAAATACTATATTTTTCGTTCCACACAAGTCTGAATAGGCATTGTGGGGCACACCACAACAGGCACAAACTCTATTGGAACTGAATAACCGCAAGCCCTCGGAAATGCTCTTGTAAGCGTTTCTGAGGGCTTTTTCTTTTCAGCGGTTAGAATTCCGCTCCGCAGGCTCGGATAGTGATGTGTGGCATTTCCGTTCGCCTGACGGTCAAGCTGAGGTCGGCTCGGTGATGCCGTGACGGAGTTCATACTCACGCACACGGCGGTAGAAAGTATTTGCTGACATATTCATTCTCCGCATAAAGTCCCTGCCCGTGATGTGCTTGGCTCTCCATTCCCCATAGAGCTGACCGAACCTCGTCCAGTCGGTGGGGATAGGCTTTCGCCCGGTGTACTTGCCCTGAGCCTTAGCGATCTCGATGCCCTCACGCTGTCGCTGTTTGAGCTGCTCACGCTCCAACTGTGAGAGTGCAGCGAACACGGTGAGCATAAATTTGCCCGCAGGAGTGTCGGTGTCAATTTTCTCCTTGTGGCTGATGAGCGTTACTCCCTTGTCTGTGAGGGTGTCGATGATGTTCAGCAAGTCCTTTGTGGAGCGTCCCAGACGGCTGATACTCTCGATGTAGAGGGTGTCACCCTCACGCACATAGTCAAGCATTGCCCTGAGCTGAGGGCGGTCGGTGTTCGCTCCTGACAGCTTCTCGGAGAAGATGCGGTCAACCTGATAACTGCACATGATCTCCTGCTGTCTCGCTGTTTCCTGATGCTCCGTAGAAACACGGATATAACCTATTTTGCTCATAGTTGTTGTTTCCTTTCTTTATTCAAGTGTATTTTTATTTCTATGTTTAGCCTGTGTCCTCTGACGGCTTTTCTCACGCTCACGCTTCATCTGCTGTTCGTTGATGTACTGGCGCACCTGTCGGGTGTACTTCTTCGCCGTTTCACGCTTGGTGAGGAATGCGGTATGCTCGACATTAAGCCTGTTCCACTTCGATTTCAGCTTGTTGGACTTCTCCAAAAGGTCAAGCATCGTCGGCGGTTTGCCGTCAACAGCATACTTCTTGATATGCTCCTTGATGTACTTGACCGTCTGCTCGTAGTCCTCGATAGTGGCGGCATTTTTCTTCTTGAAACGGCTCTGCGACCAGCCCGATTTGCCCTGATACTCCTTGTAAACAGGCTCCAGCTCGTCACGGTGCTTCATCTTTGCAATGAGCGTGTCGATAGCTGTAAACTTCTTTTTCAGATCGGCACGCTCAGTTGTGTGGTCATCGGAGTGAGGTGTATTGAAGAAGAATCCAGACAGCTCGCTGAATGACATAACGCCACCAGCTTCAAGGTCTGCGATGATTTCGTTTGCTCTGCCCATACCTCTGATAGCTTTCCACGGATCTTCTTTCTTTTCAGGTGCTTTACTCTCCGTAGGTGTGGGCTGTGGTGTCCGGGCAGACGGTTCAGGCTTCGGATTGATAGCAGTTGCGTTAAGCATATCAAGCTGTGCCTGCCGTCTTGCTCGTCGGGCTGCAAAGAACTTCTCCACCTGTTCCGCAGCAGCTTTTCTCTTTGCGGTTTCACTTGTTTCGGTGATAGTTTCAGGCTCGGCAGATTGTTTCGGCTTTGTCGGTGCGGTGACTGTCTGTGTCGGCTTCGGCTCGGTCTTTGGAACAACAGGCTTCGGCGCTTCGATAAGCATATCGGGAGTGACATTCGCCGCTGACAGCTTTTCCTGTATCTCCGCTATCTGCTCGGCTATGCGTTCGGGGGTGAAGTCTGCGCCCAGGGTGTCGGCTCTTGTAAACTTCTGTTGACCGTCACCTGATAAACGGAATTTCAGCTTGACCTTATTGCTTGGCTTGTAAACATATTCGATACTGCACTCCGAACATTTTTCAAGAAAATCCTTGAAGTCACGGCTGTAAAGCATGACCTCCGCAATCCTGACACGGAGCTTATCTTTCCACGACTTGCCCTCTTTCTGCATATTCCTCTCAAAGTGAGATACCCCATGTCCCTTTTCAGGCTCGGAGATAACAGATATACCGTGTTCAGCACATATCTCGTCCGAAATCTCACGCAACTCTGCCCACGCTCTTTCAGACTTTCTGCCTTGATTATGCTCGGTGGTAAAGCTCAGACCGTTATACAGATTTGTGTTGTTGAAAATGATGTGGCAATGCAGGTGCGACTTGTCATGATGAACAGCAATGACATACTGATAATCGCCTTTCAGATAACGGTCGCACAGCTCCTCTCCGATCTGCATAGCTTGTTCGGGCGTGACTTCACCGGGGGCAAAGCTCTGTATCATGTGGTAGGCAAGGATTTGGGTGCGTCCTGTTCCTGTGTTTCGGACGGCTCGGAAGTCCTCGCTTGCTCCTGCGCTATCGGCTCGGCAAGCATAAGAGTTGACATATAAACCGTCGATGGTCTTATCATCTCTTGTGATGTAAGCGATCGCTGCGCTGACTGTTGCCCTGATCGTATGGATAGAAGTGTATGCCAAATTTCGTTTACCCCTTTCTTTATCTCGGTAATATCCTCGGCATAGATGTGACCTGTGCTGTAAAGTCGGACAAGTATCTGGTTGATGTTTGCTCCGATGCGTTTCATCAGACGGTTACACTCGGCAATTTCGGAACGGTCGGGCGTGAGATCAACCCTCGCCCGAACACAATCACGGATATACTCGGTCTTGTTCTTGTAACCGTACTGCTCACACTTGGAAAGAATGTCCTGCATTTCCGATTCGGTGAAACGAACATTGAGGGTGTAGGACTTCTTCTCCTTCTTGCGTTTCAGGTACTTGCGTTCATCGTCGGTAAGCTGGCTCTCGTCCTTGTCGGCAAGGCACTTGTCAAGGTCGGCTCTGACCTCTTTGTCAAGTGCGTGATTGATTGCTCCCTCGTAGGTCATACCCTCAAACTCCATAGCCTTGTGTTTGGGCGGTCTTCCACGCTTCTTTTTCTCGGTTTTCATAGTGGTGTCTCCTTTGTTTGTATTTCGGCGTTAGCCGATTTTCTTGACCGCTGTGCGGTCGTTTCGGGGCTTGGGGTGTCCCTAACAAGCATTTGGTATTTTCGCTCGCTGTGCGGCGCAAAATACAATGCTTGTTATTTTTGTTGCGCTGTAGCGCTATTTTCCAGCCTGTGGGATTTTCATATCACTCAGGCTTTCGATGCTCCGTCAGCGAATTTGGAGCTATGCGACTTAAACTCTCCGCCGCTTAGGTCGGCGGTCATACTCGCTCACGCTCCTGCGTGATGCACTCAATATCATCACTCTTGAAATTGTAAACTGGCTCAGCGCAGTTATTGCGCAGTCTGGGCGGCAGTCCTATGAAATATGCTCCCATAAGTTAATACCAAATTATTGACCGCTTCGTTAAGTATACCGCAGAAAAATTTTATGATGAAAATGATATGCAGGGGTGCGTGTGATCGTCACAACGTCAAAGCCCTTCACTTTTCTACCGGTGTTTTTGAGAAAATGGCGTTGTTTTTCAGAAAAGTTTACACTTTGTTCATGACGGTTCTCCCTTGTGCCTAAATTCAACAGCATATTTCTATACAGAATGTGAATAGGTCACGGCGGCACTCGGATAAAACCCCCTCTATATATACAAGCACGTTCAATCAGGAAACGGGCATGATTTTTATAAAAATAGTTGCTCCGTGATAATAATTCTCCGTATTGAATAAATCAGAAATGGTGACCTATGCAGTATGCAGTCAATGTGATATGGCTCGGATTTGCAATGCTCGGTCTGCTTTCTGCAAAATTCCCCATAACAATTTCACGAATGAAGAAGTTTTATGGCGCACTCAACTTCTTGCGCAATGCGAATAGACTTTTGCTGTCCGAGAATGCTATAATATTAGCATAGGGTATTATCCCTAAATCCAATACATTGGGAGGTGATGAGAATGAGTAAGAAAGCTAAGACCGAGGTTGATGAGAAGTCCGCTGTTATCATTACGGATGCTGTTCTTGCGGAGAATCAGGCAAAGCTCGACAGCTACGAAAAGTCTATCAAAGCTGTGCAGGAGCGCAGGCGCAAGGTCATCATTGATAGCAAGCTCTACACCTACGATAAGCTCTCACAGCTTTACGGCGGTGCGGAGGGACAGGCACTTCTCGATGCTGTGACTGCGGAGCATACGCTGATCGGCAAGCTGACAGCAAGCGGTATGACCTATGAGCAGATTGGTGAGCTGGCTGACGATAGTTCTGCCGATGCTGACAACAGCTCGGACGAAAGCTATTCCGAAAAGTACGCTAAGCAGATGAGCTTTTCAGAAACAGATCATTCCTATTCGGAGTAACATATATTCCGACAACAAAACGATTGCTGTGTAAGGGACGGCTCTGCCGTTCCGTACAGCACCTGTGCAGGCGTAACGCCCCTGCAACAAAAAGCCATTGCGTGTAGAGATAGATAATCGCAGGCGGAAAGGAGACACTTGCCAAGAAAAGATACAGGATTTACTTTGGCTGAGCTGAATGAGAGATATAAAGATAAGCCGACCAGCAAAGCCGTGTACGAAGTGGACGGTCAGCGTTATGCTGTGACAAGTCATTTCGTGGGTGAAAAAGACCTTGATAATGTGCTTTATGAACTTGCTTTCAAAAGAGCGTTTCAGAAAACCGAAAAGAACTAAAAAGTTTTGAAAAAAGACTTGCCATATTCGGTTTTCTGCGCTATAATAGTTGTATCATCGAATATGGTTTGCTTTGATTGGAAAGGAGTTATTATGGCAAAGCAAACTACTTACAATGTCGGGATCTATGTGCGTTTGTCGCAGGAGGACGAACGTGCGGGCGAATCCCTTTCGATTGAAAATCAGAAGAAGATGCTGACGGAATATGTCAGCAAGCAGGAGGGGTGGAATCTTATCGAGATATGCGAGGACGATGGCTATTCGGGAACAAGTTTCGATAGACCAGGTATCAAGCAGATTCTTGATGATGCAAAGTCGGGAAAGATAAATCTTATCCTCTGTAAAGACCTTTCACGTTTCGGAAGAAATTATATCGAGGTCGGTCAGTATATAGATTACATTTTTCCTTCATTCAATATCCGCTTCATCGCCCTGAGCGACAATGTAGACACGCTTGACAGAAACAGTTCGGCAATGGATCTTATGCCTGTGATGAATTTATTCAACGAATGGCACGCCGCCAACACGTCAAAGAAGGTACGCAGTGTCATGGCAGCAAATTCTCGGCAGGGCAAGTATCTGGCGGCTTCAGCTTCTTATGGTTACATCAAGGCAGATGATGAAAAGCATACGCCCTTGATTGATGAAGATGCCGCCGTTATCGTAAGACGTATATTTGAGCAGAGGGCAAGAGGGTTAAGTCCGAAGCAGATCGCTATACAGCTTAACAAGGACGGCATCGCAACTCCCTCGGATCATCGTTATCAGCTTAAAGGCAAAGATAATCCCCTTGTGACTTCACATCTGTGGAATGATTGTATGGTGCGTGGCATTCTTAACAATGAGATTTATATCGGAAATCTCGCACAGCAGAGAGTGACAACGGTATCCTACAAAAATCACAAGCAGATACGCAAGGACAGGTCGGAATGGATAGTGATTGAAAATAATCATGAACCTATCATTTCAAGAGAGCTGTGGGACAAGGTTAGAGAGGTTGACGCATCGGTGAGTATCGGCAAGACAACAAAAGAAGGCGTGATTCTTCCGCTGTCAGGATTTATGTACTGCCCAGACTGCGGTTACAAGATGAAAATGAACAGAACCATGCACACCTCTAAGAAGCGTGGAACATATGAGACTGTCAGCTATCGCTGTGGTACTTATGTTAGAAGCGGAATGGACGGCTGCACTCCTCATTCCATTTTGGAAAGAGTAATTTCACAGATTGTTGTTGACGATATTAGAGCAAAGGCACGACTTGCCGTTGAGGACGAGGACGCACTCCGTGAAGCCGTTAGAAAACGCAGACAGGCTACTGCCGATGCGGAGAGCCAGCATAACAGCAAGGAACTCCATGAGGGTGAGAAAAGGCTTGCACAGCTCGAAACGCTTATCAGTAAGACCTATGAAGAAAAGCTCCTCGGTACTGTACCCGAAGAACTCTGCGTGAAAATGCTGAATCAGTATCTTGATGAGCAGAAGATGCTGAGAGAGAAAGTCGCTGTACTGAAAGAAAAGTGCGAAACCGCTGAACAGGCTGAAAAGGATATTGACAGATACATTGAAAATATCAAGAAGTATGTCGATATTCAGGAGCTTACCCGTGAGACTTGTTTGGAGCTTATCGAGTACATCGTGATTGGTGATCGTCCCGAAAGCAAGGACGAGGACAGGCAGATTCACATCTTTTACAAGTTCCTTGACAAAGGGCTTACGGAGAAAAGAAACATTCTGCTTCCGCAGAATGTGGAGTAAATAATATTTGGGTGTACTTTTATGGGGTTCTCCTCTGGAGTTACCATAACGCCCTCTGTTGTTTTTCCATCATATTTTGGAAGCACAGGCTTTTCTTGATTACAATTTGCATTATGTACAAGCAGTCTACACTTGCCAACATGATAAGTATGGAAATCTTCCACTTGAAAATTATACACCGTAACAGGTTCGTCTGTCAATTCGACAGAATGATTTTCAACCAAAAGAACATTGCAATTAGAATTAAGAAGTTCATATCCGATTGCAAGTTCTCCTGCTTTGATAAAGCCTTGATTTTTTTACAAAGAACGGGTGGTCAACAGTTGTAACGATTTCTTCGCCGTTCACAGTAAGATGAACGAGAGTAGTCACCTCTCTTATATATGTTTCAAGGACAGTTTTAGGAGAAGTTTTCATTGTTTCAGGGTCTGTTGAAATGACTTTATCTCCTGACTTTATCTTTTCTATAGCAAGCAAACTAACCGCCTTGGCATTACCTAAAAACTCACCTGCCGCTCCAAGTCCGCCAAAAACTAGTCATGCGATGTGTAGAACATCTTCTAATCTAATTTAATCTGAAATAGCAGGTGCTCTTTCCCTTGCCCTCTTTTTTTAGTTCTCCTGCGGCAACAAGTTTTCTTAGTGCACCTTCGATAGAACTGTCACTGAGAGTAGGACAGAGTTCCCTTATATCCTGCTTGTTAAATCGTCCTATTTTGCTTTTGCTTGCCATTCTGACCATCTCAAGTGCAGGCAGTTTTTCTTGAGCAAGGGAGGTACGCTCTTCAAAATCTTTATACGATGCAAGTATTGTGCCTAAAATGTACTTTATAAATGGCAAAGCATCCTCTTTGCCCTCGTGCCAGCCCGTCTGCGACTGACTCAGAGCACTGTAATACAGATCTTTGTTCTTAGAGATCTTTGCCTCGAGCGATATATATTTGCCAATGTAAAAACCATTCTGATACAGCAGAAGAGTGGTAAGCAGACGGCTCATTCTTCCGTTGCCGTAATTCAAAGGGTGTATACATAGAAAATCGTGGATAAATATAGGGATAATTATAAGCGGCTCAACCTCCAAATTACCGATAACACGATTGTACTCTTCACATATCCTGTCAAGTGACTCAGATGTTTCATATGGCGCGAGCGGAGTAAACAGTATTTCTGTATGTCCATCGGGATAAGCCGCACTGATATAATTCTGCACGCTTTTTGTTCTGCCAGCAAGCGGATTGTTCATATGACTATAAAGCATTTTGTGAAACTGCAGAATATAGTTCTGAGTTATCGGAATAGCGTCAAAGCTTTCGTGTATAACGTTCAGCACGTCTCTATACCCTGCGATCTCCTGTTCGTCACGATTTTGAGGAGTAGTCTTTTCTTCGACCAACTGTTTGATCCTCGTGCTTGTTGTTACGATACCCTCTATCGCATTTGAAGCTTCGGTACTTTGAATTTTTGCTATCTCAACAAGCTTCTCCATCTCTTGCGGACGCTGTTTCAAATACTGCTCCTGTTTTCCAGCCTCTTTGTATATGGCCGCTATAAGTCCGAGAATATCAGAATCCCACTTTTGTTCTTTAAAAGCAGAGTAATTAAAACTTCTCATTTCCTTACCTCCATTATTTTCCCTTAAATTATAATATAAAATAAGGGAAATATCAATAGGATAAGCAAATTTGTCCTTAATATTATGTGTGAAATAAGGGAATATATCCAACAGTATCCCTCTACTGTATAAAAGAGCCGGTTTCTCGACTCTTTTGGTATCTATAGCATTGGGGAACATATTCGTAATTTTACATCATAAATTGTTCCCCGCATTTCTTGTTTTGGTTATGAAAAAAAGCACCTATCAGTGATAGATGCTAATGGAATTTGATAAATGTAAACTTTTTTAGAAAGTATGATATAATATAGTATTGCATTAAATAAAAATACGAATCCATACTTACTCAGTCTATGTCATCTTACCCCCTCAATAACACCCTTATCCATTTCATGCACAGTATCGCACAGCACGGAGATGTCCTCCGCAGAGTGTGAGCATATAAGAATAGTCTT
>NZ_JBCOMH010000014.1:0-103365 GCF_040924265.1 Ruminococcus sp. RTP21198st1_G1_RTP21198_201120 | reverse complement strand
ATACGAGATTCAGTATGCTACCAACTCAAAGTTCACAAGTGCAAAGAAAGTTACCATAACAAACAACAAGACCGACAAGACCACTATTTCAAAGCTTTCAGGCAACAAGAAATATTACGTTCGTGTTCGTTCTTACACAAAGGTAAAGGGTACTAAGTATTATGGCGCTTGGTCGGCTTCAAAGAGTGTTACTACTAAGAAGTAATTTTTATCGTTTATGAAATATCCCCCATGCAGAGGTTTTCTGCATGAGGGAGTTTTTTTGCGTTAAAGCGTACATTTTGTCGGCAAAGCCACCCTGAAATGTTACGACCGACCATATAAAAAAACACCGCACAAAGTCTTACCTCTGTGCGGTGTAAATATCTACTTTATTACTTCCTCTTAGAAACCACCATAGCTGCACCTGCAAGTGCTGCCAGACCTATACTTATGCCCATTGCCGCATCTGTATTAGGGTTTGTGGTGCTGTTAGGATTTGTCGTTGTCTTTGATGATGAAGCCGCTGTGCTGCTGTCATTTGTTGCTTCAGAAGAAGCCTCGGAAGATGACTCCTCTGCTTTGCTCTCGCTGCTCTCCTCACTTGACGACTCCTCAACAACGTTATTGAACTCAACATCGTCGTCCTTTGTCATTTCGTCAACGCCGTCGTTAACCAACTCAACTCTCTCCCAGCCGTAAATGCCTTCAATAGCATATGTAAGCTCATAAGCTGCTGTCTTCTGTGAAACAGCTGATGGGTGATAGTCAACTGCATAACCATTGTTTTCGCTGTCCTGAACGCTGAACTGGAAAACTGATACCTTGCTGTCGCCTGTTTCAGTCTTATAAGTGTCAACTGCATCTGTAATAGAAGGATAAAGCTCCTGTCCCATAATACCGAGTGTACAAAGTATCTCAGAATTTGGATTCTTAGCTCTTATCTCCTTGAGGAAATTTACATAGCCCTTTTCAAACTCAGCACACTTATCAGGGTCACCCTTTGTGTATGAGTTATCGTTTGTACCAAGATTTACAACGATAAGCTCAGGCTGATACTGTGAGAAATCCCAATCATAATTAGCTGTCTGTTCACCGTCGAACCAGCTCCATGTAAAGCAGAACTTATCATAAAAATTTGGCACAAGCAGTGCGTCATTTATCTTGCCGTTGCCTGAATAACCAGAGATCACACCTGCTCCGCTTACTGATACAAAGCTGTAGTCAGCGCCAAAATTCTGTGCTGCCTTATAAGCATATGTCTTTGCGGCGTTCTCGTTGTAGATAGAAAATGACTTTCCAAGTGGATCGTCAACGCCGTATCCACAAGTGATAGAGTCACCAATAAACTCGATAGAATGCTTAGCTGCCTCTGTTGGCTGTGGCTTGCCGTCTACCTCAAAGCTGTCAATTGCGATAACGCTCTGTGCAGCTTCTGAAAGCTTTATGAGCTTAACTGTGCTTTTGCCCTCAGGAAGCTCTACCTCAACTGCGTTTGTCTTCTTATTTTTTATGTAGCCCTGCTTAACAAGCTTGCCGTTTACAAATACGCCAATTCTTGCCTCACCTACGCTGCCGTTTACATTGAAAACAGCCTTTGTGCCTGTGCATTTGAACTCGATACCGCTTGCAGAATAGCCAAGTATCGTTGTGTCGCCCTTTCTGTAAGTACGACCGATAAGCTTAACATTGTCGCTTGTTGCCTCATAAGAGGTGAGCTTGTCCGTTGCTTCCGTGTCTGCCATGACTGTCATTCCCATGCAGCCTGCTGCAATTGCCGCAGCACAGAAGCCTGCCAAAAACTTCTTCATACTATGATTTCCTCCATTGTTTAATTTTTTTGTATCTTTTGCCTTAATATTTCTCGATCCAATAATTTAATTATACTCTATCTGCAAGATATATACATTAATTTATTATTAATATTTATTCGTCATTTTATTAACAGGGTTGTTAGATATTCTTTATCCTCTTATAAACCACAGCCGACAGCGGTGGACAGACGAAACTGCCTGAAACGGGCTGTTTGTTCATCTTGCCACTTTCATCAAGCCTGAGATAAAAGCTTCCCTCAGGCAGACCGAAGCCCCTGTTCTCGTAGTAAGGATTAAGTGCGATAACATAGCACTCTCCGTCTTTTTCAAGCTTCCAGCTTACGCAGTTCCAATCGTCATTGTGCATAAAATGAAGATGTGCGTTCACGTCCTCTTTAGTATACATTCGGAAAAGCGGACTTCCCTTTCTCAGCCTTATAAGAGCCTTGTAATACTCAAAGACCTCTTTATATTCAAGCTTCCTGTTCCACTTTATGGAGTTGGTGTAGTCAGGCGCATTGTAGCTGTCATGGGAATAGATATTCACATCGTTTGGCTCTTCGCCCTCTTTGAGTATCCTCGGCTTTGACCTAAGAAAATCCTGACCAAGCTGTATGAACGGCATGCCCTGTGAAAGTATCACTATCGCCGCCGCAAGCTTATCCATTTTTATCCTTACGCCCTCACTGTCATTCTTTGCCGATATACAAAGCTTGTCCCACAAAGTATTGTTGTCATGAGCCTCACAGTAATTCACCGCCTGAGTAGGTTCAAAAGCCCAGCAAGCCTCTTTTGCGTCATTTATCTGATAGTGTGGCACAGAGCCGACTATACCACGCCTTAGGGTAGAAGCCGCATTTCTGTTTCCGCTGACAAAGCCCTTGTCATATGGATTGAAAGTACCGCCCTTAATGGAATCTCTGATGTTATCGTTGAAAAGTCCAACTCTTCCAAACTGATATGAATTCCATTTATATGCAAGCCTGTCAGCAGGGAGCGGTGACTCTCCTCCCGTCCAGCCCTCACCATACATTAGTATCTGAGGATCTATCTTGTTAAGCTCGTCCCTTATGATGTTCACAGTTTCAATATCGTGAAGCGCCATAAGGTCAAAGCGGAAGCCGTCTATCTTATATTCCGTTGCCCAAAATCTGAGAGAATCTATCATGAATTTTCTCATCATCATATGGTTTGAAGCCGTTTCGTTTCCACAGCCCGAGCCGTTTGAAAATGAGCCGTCATTTCTTATTCTGTGGTAATAATATGGGAAAGAACGCTCAAAGGCTGACTCCTCGGTATAGTAAGTGTGATTGTATACCACGTCCATTACAACGCCAATGCCGTTCTCGTGAAGTGCCATAACAAGCTGTTTGAACTCTCTTATCCTGCACTTAGGGTCATAAGGGTCTGTAGAATATGACCCCTCAAGGCAGTTGAAGTTCTTAGGATCATAGCCCCAGTTATATTGATTGAGCCAGGGCTTGCTCTCGTCCACAGTGGCATAATCTTCCACAGGGAGCAAATGAACATGGGTTATGCCAAGCTCTTTGAGATGCTCGATACAGGTGTTCACGCCCTGATATTTCGTACCCTTATCGGCAAAAGCCACATACTTTCCTCTATGCTCAGGAGCAACGCCTGATGAACTGTCCGCAGAAAAATCCCTGACGTGGCACTCATACACCACTGCGTCGCAGGCATTTCTGCACTTAGGCTTCTTGACCTTGTCCCAGCCTTCAGGGTCGGTGGTCTTGAAATCCACCACCGCACCAACGTTTCCGTTGACTCCGCAGGCTTTTGCATAGATATCTATAGTTTCATGCCTTGTTTTGTGGTCAAACTCAAATGTATAGGTATAAAAAACGCCGTCGAGGTCACGGAGTATCTCCACATACCAAACACCGTGGTCAAGCCTTTCCATAGGCAGGCTTTCAAGACGGCTTTTGCCCTCGCCGTCAAGATACAGATTAAGATAAACTCCCGTTGCAAGCGGCGACCATGTTTTGAACACAGTTTTGCCCTCTTTCATGACCGCACCCAGATCGTTTCCTATATATTGATTATCTCTGTCGAACTGTTCATAATTCAATCTGTACATCAATCATGCCCCTTGCCTATATTTTTTTACGTCTTAGATATTTTTACTTCAGACTTTCGCCAAGCACCGAGCCTTGAAGAAGCTTAGTTTCAAAGCCCTCCCTCGTATTTTTAAGCAGGTCATCGCAAAGCTTTACCTTGTCCTTTTCAAGAAGCAGCAGGATAGTTGAGCCGCCGAACTCGAAATAGCCCTTTTCTTCGCCCTTTGTGACCTTTACGCCGCCCTCAGTGTGCAGATTAGTTATCCTGCCCACCATAAGAGCACCGACTTCCATTTGAATAATATCTCCGAACTGCTCCGTTCTTATCATGCAATATTCTCTGGAATTTTCCTTGAAAACAGGCAGATAATTGTTCACCACAGGGTTCACAGTGTGAAGAATACCATTTATCTTTCTGTTGTGGCTCTTTACACCGTCTGCACAATAGCAATAGCGGTGATAATCGTCCACTGAAAGTCTGATGATAACTGCATAGCCACCCTCATAACGCTTTGCAAGCTTGCTGTCCCTGAGAAGCGAGGCAGTATTATACACTGCGTTCTTTATAATAAAGGTATCAGACTGTGTTATCTTATAAGCAGTCACCTTGCCGTCTGAAGGTGACACCAGCAGATTCTTGTCCTTAGTGATAAAACGTCTGCCAGGCTTTATTTTTCTTGTGAAAAAATCATTGAATGAGCGATACATTCTTTCCTCATAGTCAAACATATCTATTCCGTTTTTTTCTGCAAAGCCGAAAATAAAAGGCACTGAGAACTTGCTGTCAAGTATCACTCTTGCACACTTTGAAAATATCGGACAGCCGAGAAATTTCATAAGCGCCCTGCCCATTGCCGAGCTGTAGGCAGCCGCAAGAAAGCTATCCTGAGATGTGGTCTGTTCGTATTCTCTGCCCTGTCTGTCACGATATTTCATCTGTTTCTCTCCTTTTATTTACATTATTGTAGGGGACGACACACCAGACGTCCTGTTTTTCACACACCTGTCCGGCAAAAACATTTCCCATTCAGGTAACTTTTATCTTAGATTATATGCTGCATTTTAAGATAGCCGAGAAGGATTATCGCACCTATAGTAAAGAGTATCAGCACGCCTTTCATGGAAAGCTTCTTGACATTTATTTTTAATACGAAGAGTATTGAAATAAGTATCATAAAGCTATGGAAAACAAATGGAAAAATATTTCTCGGTATATTGTGCTGACCCATGAACAGCAGAGGAAGTATCATAGCAACTGTTGTAACAGGCAGACCCTTATATTCTTTTCTGTTCTCTGTTGTGTTTCTCTGACGCTCTTCCTCCATAACGTTGAAGTAGCCAAGTCTGATAACAGCGCCCAGAACTATCATAATGCTTGCGATAAGACGAAGCGGATAAACTGAATTGTAGTGATAGCCTATTACAGCAGGGAAAACACCGAAGCAAACAAGGTCGCACAGTGAGTCGATCTGTATGCCGAACACCTTTTCATGCTCTGTTCTGTTTTTCATGCTTCTTGCTATCTTGCCGTCAAAAAGATCGCAGATACCTGAAAGAAGCAGGCAGAGAAAGGCTATGGACATATGATTTTCAAAGACCTGTGTAATGCCGAACACTGACGAAACAAGTCCTATGTATGTGAGTATTACCGAATAATTATAAAAACCGATCATTTTTTCTTTTTCTCTCATTCTTTTTCGACTTCTTTTTTAACTTCCTGCGATCCCTCAAGACCATTCTTCTTATCATTCCTCATAACGATAAAGTGAGCCACGAATGTTACCAATGCGCTCATTATCAGCAGTAAATAGAAGCTGAGTCCACGGCTCAGTAGCATTGCAGGCTTTACAAGCTCTGCGGTGAAAATGCTCATGAACATATATGTGAAGCAGCCCTCTGTTACGCCTGCCGCACCAGGCAATGGCAACATTTCAACTGCAACGCCTATCATAGTCTGAAGTGCGATAATATTCCAAAAACCTGTTCCGCTAAGGCCATAGGACTTATACACAATCCATGTGACAGCCAGCAGGAACAGTCTCTGCACCAGTGTGATAAGAAAAATATTTATCACAGTATGCACATTGCTCTTTATATATTCCGAACCGATCATGTAATTGTCGCAGATACGCTTTATTTTGTTTATGTATTTTTCGTTGTTCTTTTCTTTGAGTATCCTTATGCGTGTCAGAAGATTTATAAGCTTTATGCCCATTTTTCTCGCCCACAAAGGCTTATAGAAAATAAACACAAGCCCTGCGATATAGGCGATATTCAGTATAAAGCCGATAAGCAGAAGCCACCAAAGCCGTCCCACATGAAGCTTTATAAAGCCAAAGTTGAAAAGCAGGAACGCCACTGCAAGAAGCACCTGCACAGCCTTGAAAGCTATGGTGATGATAAGCATTATCAAGGTGGAAAAGCCTATCTTTATGCCGTCTTTCTTCATGTAATACATCTGCGCAGGCTGTCCGCCGGAAGCAGACGGCGTTATACAGCTAAAGAAAAAGCCTATAAACGAATATTTCAAACAACGCCTGAAAGGAGTTTTTACTTCAAAAAGCCTCAGCATATACTTTATTATGACCGACTCCCCTGCCACATAGCAGAACACGCACACAGCACCCACTGCAAGCCAGCTTTTCTTTGCAAGGTGAAGATCCGCCACTATGTCGGAAAATTCTTCTCCTCTGAAAAGCAGTCTGACTGTCAGCCAGCCTATGACCACAATAAAGAATATATTAAGAACATATTTCAGGTTCTTTTTTATTTTCATCATCTCCGAATTTTCAGCCTGTCCATTAAAAAGTCAGACCGCTTTTTGTCCCACACATATTTTTTACAGCACGAATGCCATAAAGCACAGATTTACTATTATCTGCAAAATTGTAAATCTTATTACTACCTGAGTATCAGACCAGCCCTTGTTCTTTCTTGCATGGTCGTGAAGAGGAGTTCTTATGCCCTCCATAAAATTCTTTATTTTCAGGAAACGTCTGAAAGAAAGCTTGAGAAGTCCAAGTCCGCCGTCAAGTATGATAACTATAGCCATAGGGATAAATGCGAACGGTGCGGCAGTTTTCAAAAACATCACCGCAAGGAAAACGCCCAGCGCTCTCGAGCCTGCGTCACCCATGAGCATCTGGCTAGGCGAACAGTTGAACCACAGATAAGCCGCAAGCGTCACGAACATTATCATAGGAAGGAGCATATCAGCCGCACCACTCTTTGTCACCATAAATGCAAGTGGCAGAAGAACTGTCATGACCAATGAACCGCATAGCCCGTCAACGCCGTCTGTACAGTTTGTAACGTTTATAGCCGTCCAAACGAGAACGCCTGCAAGGATGATGAACAGCGGTGCAGGGATAGTGAAAGTGGAATCCGTGATATAAAGCTTCACCTGCGAGCCGTTATAAAAATAGTATGTAAACGCAATGCCAAGAGATATAACAAGGTCGATAAGGCCCTTTTTCAGGTTACCCCAAGGAGTTTCAGCAGCATCGTCAAAATATCCACTGAGCATGGCGGCATACACAAGCACGAGATAGATTATGTTCTCGATATCGAGAGGATAGAAAAGTGCTGTGCAAAGGGTAAAGGAAGTCACGAAGATAATTCCTGCGCCACGGGGCTTGCCCTCAGAAAGAGCACCGTTCACAGCGAACGCTCTGCCCTGATCTTTAGGCAAAATGCGTTTGAAGAATTTCAGGCTGAAAAAAGCAATAAGAAAACTGCACAGCATTGGCACAAGCAACACCAATGTAGTATTATTCGTCTTAGCCAAAAGGTTATAAAACATTGTCATCGTCCTTTTCTGTTTCAATTCATACATATACTATTATATTATACAACATAGCTGTGCAAAATGCAAATATTATTATCCGTCATTTTGCACAATTTTTTCTTAATGGTTTCTTAATGTGGAGTAGGCTAGGGATTTTTAGGGTGAGGGTTGAACACTTTGACCTTTTGTGCTATAATTATCTCATTAAGGAGGCATTCTTTATGGCAATAAAAGACAAAGTGCTGGAACTTCTCGACGATAACAAGGGCAAATATCTTTCAGGCGAACAGCTTGCTGACACGCTGGGCTGTACCCGTGGGGCTGTTTGGAAAGCTGTGAAAGCTTTGCAGGAAAACGGCTACCCTATCTCTGCGGTGACGAACAAGGGCTATTCCCTTGATGAAAACACCGATATACTTTCCCTTGCAGGCATAAAAAAATATCTTGACCCTGACCGTCAGGGGCTTGAAATAGAGGTATACAAGGAAGTAAGCTCCACTAATCTGGTACTCAAAGACTATGCAAATCAGGGTGTGCCCGAGGGCAGGATAGTCATTGCAGGTATGCAGACGCAGGGGCGTGGAAGGCTTGGACGTTCTTTCTTTTCTCCCTCTGATTCGGGACTTTACATGAGCATTCTTCTCCGCCCTGACATGGCTGCGGCTGACGCTGTTAAGATAACCACTGCTGCTGCAGTTTCAGTTGCCCTTGCTGTGGAAAAGGTCAGCGATCAGAAGCCTGACATAAAATGGGTTAACGACATTTACATAAACGGCAGGAAGATATGCGGAATACTCACGGAGGCTTCTTTCAGCATGGAAAGCGGCGGACTTGACTACGCTGTGCTTGGTATCGGTGTAAACACCTACGAGCCGGAAGGTGGTTTTCCTGAGGCAATAAGAGATATCGCAGGACCGATATTCCACGAAAGAAAAAGCGATATGCGAAACAGGATAGCCGCAGAGATAATAAACAATTTCATGCGTCTTTATGACAGCTTTGAAGAAAACAGCTTTTACCCAGAATACAGAAAACGCTTGCTGTGGGTAGGCGAGAAGATAAACGTTATAAGAGGAAGTGAAAAAACTCCTGCCACAATGCTTGGGGCTGATGAGGACTGTCGCCTGCACGTCAGATACGAGGACGGCAGAGAAGAATATATTTCCTCAGGAGAGATAAGTATTCGCAAGGCTTAACATAGTGTACGAAATGTCAGGTATATCTAACGAAACAAACGTCTATGATTTTTTATAATTAATTCAGTTTATCAAATAGTATCAGCAGGTCGAGCCATTGAGAAATGGCTCGATTTTTTATGCATTATAACTATATAAACGTTTTCGTTTATGTGTATTTCTACAAGTTAGTCAATGCTTATTCTAATTATATATAGCCCATGTAAATAAAAACATTATTCATTTTGTGTCATATAGTATATAATTATAGTTGACAGTATGTCTTGATTATTGACTTTGTAATCAAATTTAACTTTAATTATATGGAGGAAATTTTATGACAAAAGAATTTGATTATTCACCGATCGACAAAATTCTTGAAAATCATGAAAAAACAGCGGTCATAGCCATATTGCAGGATATTCAGGAGATATATCACTATCTTCCAAAGGAAATATTCCCATATCTTGCAAAAAAGCTTGGCACAGGCGAAGCAAGAATATATAGCGTTGCGACCTTTTATGAGAATTTTTCTCTCGAGCCAAAGGGCAAATACGTTATCAAATGTTGTGACGGCACTGCCTGTCATGTAAGAAAATCTATACCTATTCTCGAATATCTCAGAGGAGAGCTTGGTCTTAGCGAGAAGAAAACCACCACTGACGATCTGATGTTCACAGTAGAAACTGTTTCATGTCTTGGTGCTTGTGGACTTGCCCCTGTTCTCACTGTGAATGATGTTGTTCACCCTGAGATGAATCCTGACAAGGCTGCGGCTCTGCTTAAGGAACTGAGAGAAAAGGAGGCTGAATAATATGCTGCTGAAAACGAAATACGATCTTGACAACGCCCGTGAACAGTATGGTAAGCTTGTTGACAAGCAGGCTAGAAAAGTGCTTGTTTGCGCAGGTACAGGCTGTGTTGCAGGCGGTTCGCTGAACATATACCAGAAGCTTATCGAAACTATCTCCGCAAAGGGATTGGAGTGCGTGGTAGCACTTGCTGACGAGCCACATGATGATGATATCCACGATGGCGCTATCGGCGTAAAAAGAAGCGGCTGTCACGGCTTCTGCGAAATGGGTCCACTTGTTAGAATAGAGCCGGAGGGCTGGCTTTACACTAAGGTGAAACTTGACGATGTTGACGAGATAGTTGACAAGACTATCTGCAATGGCGAGTGCGTTGAAAGACTGTGCTACAAGAAAAACGGTGAAATATATCGCCAGCAGTCAGAAATACCATTCTATAAGATGCAGCAGCGTATCGTACTTGAACACTGCGGTCACATTGACGCTACTTCCATAAAGGAATATCTTGCTATAGGCGGCTACAGAGCCTTTGAAAAGGCACTTCTCGATATGTCACCTGAGGATATCCTCAACGAAATGACAGAATCTAATCTTCGTGGACGTGGAGGCGGAGGATTCCCTCTTGGCAGAAAGTGGACAAGCGTTGCAAAGCAGAAAAGCCCTACAAAATACATAGTCTGCAATGGTGACGAGGGCGACCCTGGCGCATTTATGGATCGTTCTATCATGGAGGGCGACCCACACAGACTTCTTGAAGGCATGATGATAGCCGGTATCGCAACAGGCGCAAAAGAGGGATATATCTACGTTCGTGCGGAATATCCGCTGGCAGTATCACGTCTTAAAGGTGCTATCGCACAGGCTGAGCAGTTTGGTCTGCTTGGTGACAATATACTCGGCACAGATTACTCATTCAGAATACATATAAACCGTGGTGCAGGCGCATTTGTTTGCGGTGAAGGCTCTGCCCTGACGGCTTCTATCGAGGGCAAGCGTGGTATGCCTAGAGTTAAGCCGCCAAGAACTGTTGAACATGGTCTTTTCAACGAGCCTACAGTTCTCAACAACGTTGAAACGCTGGCTAACGTGCCTGTTATCATCAACAACGGTGCAAAATGGTTCAGGAGCATAGGCCCTGAGAACTCCCCTGGAACAAAGGCTTTCGCTCTTACGGGCAACATCTCGAACACCGGTCTTATTGAAGTGCCAATGGGAACTTCTCTCAGAAAAGTAATATTCGATATCGGCGGCGGCATGAGAGGCGACGGAAAGTTCAAGGCTGTTCAGATAGGCGGTCCGTCAGGCGGCTGTCTTGTTACACCTAACCTCGATATCCAGCTTGACTTTGACTCGCTGAAAAAAGTCGGTGCTATGATCGGCTCAGGCGGACTTGTTGTTATGGACGATAAGTCATGCATGGTAGAAGTTGCAAGATTTTTCATGAATTTCACCCAGAACGAGTCCTGCGGAAAGTGCGTTCCGTGCCGTGAGGGTACGAAGAGAATGCTTGAGATACTTGAGCGTATCGTAAATGGTAACGGTCAGGAGGGGGATATCGAACTGCTTCTTGAGCTTGCCGACACTATCTCCTCAACTGCTCTCTGTGGTCTTGGAAAGACGGCTGCATTCCCTGTTGTATCTACAATAAAGAACTTCCGTGAGGAATATGAAGCTCACATAAGAGATAAGAAGTGTCCATCAGGCAACTGCAAGAAGCTTGTGACATATCAGATCGACCCTGAGATATGCAAGGGCTGTTCAAAGTGTTCAAGAGTCTGTCCTGTGGGTGCGATCAGCGGCGAGATCAAAAAGCCGTTCAAGATCGACACCTCTAAGTGCATAAAGTGCGGAGCTTGTATTTCCAACTGCCATTTCAAAGCTGTCAAGGAGGTTTAATTTTAGCTATGAATAAAGAGTTTATGATAATCGACAATATCCCCGTTGCTATAAACGGTGAAAAAAATCTGCTTGAGCTTATCAGAAAGGCAGGCATCGAGCTTCCTACATTCTGTTACTATTCTGAGCTTTCAGTATACGGTGCTTGCAGAATGTGCATGGTGGAAAACAAGTGGGGCGGCATGGAAGCCGCTTGCTCAACTCCTCCGAGAAATGGTATGGAGATATACACAAACACACCAAGGCTGAGAAAATACCGCAAGATGATATTGGAACTTCTTCTTTCAAATCACTGCGGTGAATGTACGACCTGCGATAAAAACGGCAAGTGCAAATTGCAGGAGCTTGCCGCAAGATTTGATATCCACAGAGTACGTTTTGACAATCCAAAGTCCAAGCCTTGTATCGATGATTCTTCTGTATCTATCACCAGGGACGCCAACAAGTGTATCCTCTGCGGTGACTGCGTAAGAGTGTGCAACGAAGTACAGAACGTTGGTGCAATAGATTTTGCATTCAGAGGTTCAAAAATGAAGGTAGCCTGCTCATTTGACAAGCCTATAGGCGATTCAAACTGCGTTGGCTGCGGTCAGTGTGTGGCAGTCTGTCCAACAGGCGCTATAATCATAAAGAACGACAGCCACAGGCTTTGGAAAGAGCTTAATCAGGAGGACACTATTGCAGTGGCTCAGGTAGCTCCAGCTGTAAGAGTTGCAGTGGCAAAAGAGTTCGGCTACAACGGCGAGAACGTTATGGGCAAGATAGTTGCAGCACTTAGAAGAATAGGCTTCAACTACATTTTTGACACTTCAACAGCTGCAGACCTCACTGTTATGGAGGAGTCAAAGGAGTTTGCAGACAGGCTTGCAAACGGCGGAAAGCTCCCGCTGTTCACATCATGCTGTCCTGCATGGATAAAGTATGCTGAGAATGAGTATCCCGAGATACTGCCTAACATTTCCACTTGCCGCTCACCAATGCAGATGTTCGCTTCCGTAATAAACGAGAAGTTCAAGGGCGAGGGCAAGAAGATACTTTCTGTTGCTGTTATGCCTTGCACTGCCAAAAAGGGAGAAGCCGCAAGAGATGAGTTCAAGGACGAGAACGGCAAACCGCTGGTTGATTTTGTCATCACCACTCAGGAGCTTATCATGATGATAAAAGAAGCCGGTATCGTGTTCAACGAGATAGAGCCGGAAGCTGTTGATATGCCGTTCGGCACTATGACAGGCGCAGGTGTAATCTTCGGTGTAACAGGCGGTGTAACAGAAGCAGTTATCAGACGTGTTTCCACAGACAAGTCACTTGCTTCCCTGAGAAATCTTGCATTCGAGGGCGTAAGAGGCTTCGAGGGCATAAAAGAGCTTGAAGTACCTCTTGGCGACAAGGCTATCAAGGTCTGCGTTGTAAACGGACTTCGCAATGTCGAGGTCATAATGAACAGAATGAAAGCCGGCGAGCATTTCGACCTTATCGAAGTTATGGCTTGTCCAAACGGCTGTATAGGCGGCGCTGGTCAGCCAAAGGCTACTATCGACGAGAAGAAAGAGCGCAGTGTTAATCTTTACAATGCTGACAAGCTTTGCACGCTGAAACGTTCAGAAGAAAATCCGCTTATGGATAAGCTTTACGAGGGTATCCTCAAGGGCAGAGAGCATGAACTGCTTCATGTAAGCTATGTAAAATAACAAAATAGCATAAATAGCGAAAGGCTGCACGAAACTGTGCAGCCTTTTTTGTACGGACTATTTTGTTATGATATATCCTCCACCTTGACAGCTCTCTTTTCATTTCTGTAGTTGACTACCTCTCCAAGAGTGCAGTATATAACAGAGAACACAGGAACAGCAATGAACATTCCGAATATGCCAAAGAGGTTTCCGCCTATGGTGATAGCGAAAAGTGTCCATAGTGACGGCAGACCAACCGAGTTTCCTACCACCTTTGGATAGATAAGATTGCCCTCAATAGCCTGAATAATGAACATGAACAACAAAAACAGCACAGCCTGCTTGAAATCCGTCACGCATATAAGCAGGAAGCCCACCACATAACCGAGAAAAGCTCCCACAATAGGGATAAGTGCAGTGCAGGCAACGAGTATGGCAATAAGCACCGCATTCGGGAAACGGAAGATAGCCATACCAATACCGCAAAGTGAGCCGAGGATAAGGGCTTCCGTAGTCTGACCCACAAGAAAGTTCGCAAAAGTGTCGATAGAGCGACGGCATATACGGCTTATGCGGTCGGTGATACGATTGCTGAGAAAAGCACAGCTTATGCGCTTGCACAGGTCTTTGAGCCGCTCTTTTGCGGCAAGCATATAGACCGCAAAGCAAATTCCCAAGAAGAAGTTCACAAGACCAGAGAAAAGATCTGTCACAAAGCTTACTGTTGAACTGAGTGTGTTCAAGATCACAACGCCGTCTTTCAGCCAGCTTGTAACCTTATCGATAATATCAGCAGTGCTTATATTCATTCTGTCAAGCCACCCTGCTATCTCAGGGGAATTGTTGAGCTTGTTGGAAATATTTGAAATAAGCACAGGGATATCGTCTGAAAGCTGAGAGAAAGTCTTTATGAGTGCAGGGATAATAAGCCAGCACACAAGTGCCACAACGCCTAGGCAAAGCAGAAAGGTCAGCACTATCGAGCATGGTCTTTTCAGCGTTTCCACAGTTTTGGCATATTTCTCTTTTTTAGGCTTCTTAAAAAGCCTCTTTTCAATGCCTGACATTGGCACATTCAGGATAAATGCGATTATACAGCCAAATATA
Source organism: Ruminococcus sp. RTP21198st1_G1_RTP21198_201120 (assembly GCF_040924265.1). Taxonomy (NCBI): domain Bacteria; kingdom Bacillati; phylum Bacillota; class Clostridia; order Eubacteriales; family Oscillospiraceae; genus Ruminococcus; species Ruminococcus sp. RTP21198st1_G1_RTP21198_201120. The sequence goes on along the minus strand of NZ_JBCOMH010000014.1, from coordinate 89,047 downwards.
ACAGGCTTCAAGACCCCGATCATTACGCCCAGAAGTCTAAAAAACTTATCATAGTTGGTCAATCCCCAAAAAAGCACTACGCCAAGAACCACAAGGGCTGCATTTTCTTTGAATTTTTTTGTAAATTTCATTAGTTTCTCCTTACAAAAACGAGCTGTACAGCCTTTGCCGTACAGCTCTCAAATCGCTTAGAAATTTGTGTTAAGGCTGAGATACTGTCCGCTCTGATAGAGATAGATCAGATATACCACAGACGCATAGATAGTTACAACAAGCACCACCAATGTTGTAAATGCGGCGAGAATGTTCAGTATCGGGATAAACGCCACAACAAGGCACACTGCCATGACAATAAGGCAGGTCTTGTTTACATTCCACACATGGTCGCCCTTATTTGCAAGCCCGTAGTTCTTCACGTCCCTGAGCAGGTCGCCTGTTGATTTGCAGATATAGTAAAGCACCGCTATGTTCATTACATTGCCAGCAAAACTCAGAACACTTGATATCGCATTATTGTCAATAAATGTGTCAACTATTGAAAAGATAAGATCAGCCACTGTGAAAACAAGAGCTGTCTGATAACCATTATGGTCTTTTGAAGCTTCAAGTATTCCCCATACGTTGAAAATAGTTGCGGCTACGGTACAAGTCATCAAAAGAAGTGCGCCTATCCCAGGTATAAAAGCAAGCGGAACTCCTATCACACCTATGATCTTTGCCAGAAACACCTTTTTGATACCGCTTGCGGCATTTGGATATTTTACCATTTTATTACCCCCTATATTTCGATTTCTTAATCAAGTTCGATATTCATTATCGGCTGTGAAACGTCTGCGCCGGCAGGTACCATTGGAAGAACGTTTATATCCTTGTTGATGATAACGTCCACAAGGCACGGCTTACCGCATTTGAGTGCCTTTTCAAGCATTGGCTTTATCTCAGATCTCTTTGTTATCCTTATGCCCTCAACGCCAAATGCGTCGGCAAGCTTCATAAGGTCTGTTCCTCTTTCAATGTTAGTCTGAGAAAATCTCTTGCCGTAGAAAAGTCTTTGCCACTGTCTTACCATTCCGAGAACGTCGTTCTCGAAAACAAGCTCAACAAGCGGTATATTATGCTTTGCAAGTGAAGAAAGCTCGTTGCAGTTCATGAAGAAGCTTCCGTCGCCTGCGATGTTTACTACTGTTCTGTCAGGGTTGCCCACCTTTGCGCCCATTCCTGCGCCAAAGCCGTAGCCCATTGTACCAAGTCCGCCGCTTGAAGCAAAGCTTCTTGGACACTTGAAGTTATAATACTGTGCAGCCCACATCTGATGCTGACCGACTTCTGTGGAGATGATAGCCTTGCCGTCTGTAAGTCTGTCAAGCTCCTCGATAACGTCCTGCGGAAGCACCTCGTCCTCGCTCTCGATAGGCACCATTCTCAGTGCATACTGCTTTTTCCAATCCATAACAGTATTCATCCAAGCCTCGTGCTTCATATCAGGAAGCAGCTCGCAAAGCTTTGCAAGGATATACTTAACGTCCCCAGTAACATGGCTGTAAACGTCGATATTCTTGCCTATCTCGGCAGGGTCTATATCAATATGTATGATCTTCTTATCCTTTGCAAATGTCTTAGCGTTGCAAAGAACTCTGTCGGAAAATCTAGAGCCAAGAACTATCATAAGGTCACATTCGCTGAGCGTCATAGCGGCTGTCTTTGTGCCGTGCATACCAAGCATACCGATATAGCAGTCCTTAGTATTGTCAAGTGCGCACTGACCCATAAGTGACAATGAAACAGGTGCGTCCACTTTTCTTGCGAACTCAGCCATTTCTTCTGTTGCGTCAGCAGAAACAACTCCGCCGCCTGCGTAGATAAAAGGCTTCTCAGAATTCTTTATAAGCTCTGCCGCAGCAGCTATCTCCTCGTTTATGCCCTCAGGATTATGATTTACTACCTTCTTAGGCTCTTTCTTCTCATAGACCATAAGTGCGCCTGTGATATCCTTTGGTATATCTATAAGAACAGGACCCTTTCTGCCCTCGTTTGCAATATAGAAAGCTTCTCTGATAATGTCAGCAAGCTCCGCAGGGTCTTTCACAATGTAGTTATGCTTTGTGATAGGCATTGTTATCCCGCAGATATCTACCTCCTGAAAAGAGTCAAGACCAAGCAGATCTCTTGTTACGTTTCCTGTGATAGCCACCATAGGGATAGAATCCATATAAGCTGTGGCGATACCTGTTACAAGGTTCGTAGCACCCGGACCTGAAGTTGCGATAACAACGCCAGTTCTGCCTGTTGTTCTTGAATATCCGTCAGCCGCATGGCAGGCAGCCTGCTCATGGGCGGTGATAACATGGTGTATCTTATCTGAATATTTATACAGCGAGTCATATATGTTTAGAACTGCTCCGCCCGGATAGCCGAACACTGTATCGACGCCCTGCTCCAGCAAACATTCAATTATAACGTCTGAGCCACGTAACTCTTTCAACATTTTTTATTTCCTCCAAATTACAAAATACATCTAAGATCATAAAAATATATCAATATATGATTATACTATATCTGCTTTAAAAAGTCAATACTTTCATTCATTTGGCTCATAAGCTCGTCCACCGTATCAGAGAAAAGCTTTGTCTGCTCATCAGGCTTCTTTTCCTCTACAGCTTCCGCCTTTTCAGGCTTCTTACTTTCAAGCATATCCTGCACGCTCACTGTCTTTTCCACAGCCTTTTTTGCTGTGAGCGTTTTAAGCTCATGATCGTCAAGATAAGGCTTTATGCCCACAACGGAAACATTGTCAGTTCCGCCGTTTGTGAGGGCAAGCTCCATTATAGCGCCTAGCTTTTCAGAAACAGAAAGGTCAAGACCAAGCCCCACCACCATTTCTTCCTCAGAAACGTAATCCGACACGCCGTCTGACACTATGATTATCATATCGTCAGGTTCTTTGCCAAAATCAGCCACCAACGGTGTTTGTGCCACATCAGGTTCATTGAGAGTGCTGCCGATAGAAGATATTATGGCATTCTGATACTGTGGCTCAAGCTCTGACACATCTTCTATCCTGCCATGCTCATACATATATCGTGCATAGGATTGGTCAACAGATATCTGTCTGATAGTGCCGTTCACATAGCGGTACATTCTGCTGTCGCCAACGTTTATGCACATTGCTCTGCTTTCCTCGTCCACCGCAAGGCAACACAGGGTGGTCTGCATATTTGCAGCGTTTTCAGCCCTTACGCCCTGCTTTTTTATTTTGTTGTGAACATCGATAAGCGTTCTTTTCATATCCACCCCTGAATTATATTCAAGAATGGAAAGATGCCTTAAACAAAGCTCCGAGGCGACCTCTCCTGCATTTTCTCCACCAACACCGTCGCAAACGGCTGCAATAAAAGGAGCAGCGACAGTTGATTCATAGCTGCCGCTGTTGATGACCTCGTGGTCTATTAAAATGCAGTCCTCATTCTGTTCACGGTAATTTCCCTTGTCTGTTATTCCGAAAATATAATAATACATTTATTATCACCGTCTGAAAACTGGTATCGTGCTGTTATATCATATCTGCAACAAGACTGCCCATTTCCTTACAGCCAACGAGCTTCATGCCCTCTGACATGATATCCCCTGTTCTGTATCCTGCTTCAAGGACTTTCTTGACAGCATTGTCGATTGCGTCTGCTTCCTTATCCATATCGAAAGAAAATCTCAGGAGCATTGAAGCTGAAAGTATAGTTGCGATAGGGTTAGCCTTATCCTGTCCTGCGATATCAGGTGCAGAGCCGTGGCTAGGCTCATACATACCGAACTTTGTGTCGTTCAGTGAAGCGGAAGCCAGCATACCAAGTGAGCCTGATATCATAGCAGCTTCGTCTGAAAGGATATCACCGAACATATTCTCTGTAAGGATAACGTCAAACTGCTTAGGATCTCTTACAAGCTGCATTGCGCAGTTGTCAACGAGCATATGCTCAAGCTCGACCTCTGGATAATCCTTAGCTACCTCGTTTACTACCTTTCTCCAAAGTCTTGAAGAATCAAGAACGTTAGCCTTATCAACGCTTGTAACTTTCTTTCTTCTCTTCATGGCGATGTCAAAGCCACGGATAGCAATTCTTCTTATCTCGTTCTCGTTATATGTAAGAGTATCAACAGCAGTTTCAGCGCCGTCAACGTTCTCTGTCTTTCTCGCACCAAAATACAGACCGCCTGTAAGCTCTCTCATTATCATCATGTCAAAGCCGTCGCCGATTATATCGTCCTTAAGGGGGCAAGCTTCTCTAAGCTCAGGATAAAGATTTGCAGGACGCAGGTTAGCGAACAGACCAAGCTCTTTTCTTATTTTCAGGAGTCCGGCTTCAGGTCTGAGATTCGGAGCAAGCTTATACCATGGTGAAGTGGAAGTATTTCCGCCGATAGAGCCAAGCAGAACAGCGTCTGAGTTCTTTGCAATCTCGACAGCCTCGTCTGTAAGCGGAACGCCATATTTATCTATAGAACAGCCGCCCATAAGGATATCAGTATAAACAAACTTATGACCGAACTTTTCAGCAACCTTGTCGATGACCTTCTGTGCTTCTGTTACTATTTCAGGGCCTATCCCGTCGCCCTTTATAACTGTTATTTTCTTTTCCATGTTATTTTTCCTCCTCAGAATTTAAAGTCGAAACGCTTATCTCGCAGGAATAGCTCTGCTTTTCGGCTGTCATGAACAAAATGCCTGTATAGACCGAACACTCGCCGTCAATAAGCTTCTTTTTGCAATAATCGTCAGCAGCCATGCCTTTGAGCTGATACTGCATATAACTGTCCGCCGTATCAGTGCCGTCAAAGTTCACCTGACTATAGTCTATTTCCTCACCATCCATATAATATGACCAGTAGTAAGACAAACCGTCAGAGCCTTTGACCTTTATGCTGTTGGGTGAAACAGTGCTGTCTATGCTTGCTTCGTCTATATTCGCCCAAAGTCCGTTGAAAGTGGAAAATCCAGCACCATTTATCTCAGGCTTATTGCAGGCAAAGGTCTTTGTTGTAACGCCTTTTTTATCGGTCTTTTCGTCCTTTTCCACAAGCACTATACTGCTGTTTGAAGCAGTTTCCCTTGCAAAACTGCCGCCAAGCTTTCTGTTTATCTCTGCAGAGCTTAGGGTCAGGTCTATCTTGCTGCCGTCCACCATTACCATAAAAGGCAGAAAATCCTTGCTGCTGTATTCAAATTTATTACTGCTCTCCTCTTTTTTCGAGCAGCCTGCGCTGCACACCAGCATTACCCCTGCTGCAAGTGCCGCAAATAGCTTTTTAGCTATCATAGCTTCACCCCTTCATAGAAACAGTTCAAGGGCGACCTCTTTTGAGAGATCCCCCTTAAAGCTTCAAAATATCTTATTTAAGTGAGTTAAGAAGACCATTGCTGTTGATGATATTGATAAGAAACTCAGGGAATGACTGACCCTGATAAGTCTCATTCTTGGTCTTGTTTGTGATAACGCCACTGTCGAAATCTATCTCCACCTCGTCACCGTTATCTATCTTCTCAGCAGCTTCCTCGCACTCGATGATAGGAAGTCCGATATTTATAGCGTTTCTGTAGAATATTCTTGCGAATGTCTTTGCTATAACACAGGATATTCCGCTCGCCTTGATAGCAGCAGGCGCATGCTCTCTTGATGAACCGCAGCCGAAATTGCTCTTTGCTACCATTATATCGCCCTTCTGAACGTTCTTTGCAAAGTCAACGTCAATATCCTCCATGCAGTGCTGTGCAAGCTCCTGCATATCAGGTGTGTTGAGGTATCTTGCAGGGATAATAACGTCTGTGTCTACGTTATCCCCGTATTTATGTACTTTTCCGCAAGCTTTCATTATGAAAACCCCTTTCGTCAAACTTTATCAGCCCTGCTTGAACTCTGACGAATGGAATATATTTTCTCCTATCGCCTGTTTTCTAAGCTCTTCATATATCTTTTCAAGATACGGGCCGTCTATAGTATCCTTGTTTCTTGTAATAAAATAGCAGATCTTTACCTTGTGGAACATTCCCTCTTTAACGAGAGCATACACAGGTGTACCCCCGATATTGGAGGTATAAAAGGTATTGAAGCCCTTCTTGTCAATAAGAGCCTGCGTCATTTCCACGGTAAATGTATTTTTGTCATGGAGTTCCTGAATGATCTCGTCAGCCTTCTCCTCACGCTGATAGTCATTTAGTGAAGTTCCGTACTTCTTTGTAACAATACTAAGAAGTATATCGGAGAATATTTCCCTAAGATAATTTTTCATCTGTTCTCGCTCCCAAGTCGTATATGCGGTCATACCGCATATCAATTATTCCCCCAACGCAAGATCTGTCAGCTGATTTTCTCCCCGAATATCACATAACTTCCGACGGCTGTGAGATCTTGCCTGTCACAGCTGAAGCGGCGGCAACGTAAGGTGAAGCCAGATAAACCTCTGATTCTGGGTGACCCATACGTCCCACGAAATTTCTGTTTGTTGTTGCAACGGCTCTTTCGCCCTTTGCAAGAATACCCATATGTCCGCCAAGACATGGACCGCAGGTAGGTGTAGAAACCGCACAGCCTGCATTTATGAATATCTCCAGCAGACCCTCTTTCATGGCCTGCATATATACCTTCTGTGTGGCAGGGATAACGATACATCTAACGTTCTTTGCCACCTTTTTGCCGTCAAGTATCTCAGCGGCACATCTCAGATCCTCTATCCTTCCGTTCGTACATGAACCGATGACCACCTGATCTATCTTGACCTCCGGGATATCGTCAAATGTTCTTGCGTTCTCAGGCAGATGCGGGAAAGCGACCGTAGGCTTTATCTCGCTGAGGTCGATAGTGTATTCAGCCTCATACTCAGCGTCATCGTCAGCCTTGTATATCTTATACTCTCTGTCTACCTTATCCTTGATGTAATCAAGTGTAACATCGTCAACTGCAAATATGCCGTTCTTTGCACCTGCTTCGATAGCCATGTTAGCCATGCAAAGCCTGTCCTCCATGGAAAGGTTTTTCAGACCCTCGCCTGAAAATTCCATAGACTTGTAAAGTGCGCCGTCAACGCCTATCATGCCGATTATATGAAGTATAACGTCCTTAGCGGCACTATACTTTGGAAGCTTGCCTACGATATTGAACTTGATAGCGGCAGGGACTTTGAACCAAGTCTTTCCCTTTGCCATGCCTGCGCACATATCTGTTGAGCCGATACCTGTTGAGAATGCACCAAGTGCACCATATGTACAAGTATGTGAGTCAGCACCGATAACGCAGTCGCCTGGAGCGACAAGTCCTTTTTCAGGAAGCAGAGCGTGTTCAATGCCCATATCGCCAACGTCGAAATAATTCTTTATGTCATACTTTGAAGCAAAATCACGGCAGGTCTTGCACTGTGTAGCGGATTTGATATCCTTGTTAGGTGCAAAGTGATCCATGACCATTGTGACCTTATTCTTATCGAAAACATCTGTGAAGCCCGCTTTATTGAACTCGTTGATAGCCACAGGCGACGTAACGTCGTTGCCGAGAACCAGGTCAAGGTTCGCCATTATAAGCTGACCTGCCTTGACTTCGTCAAGACCTGCGTGGGCTGCCAGAATTTTCTGAGTCATTGTCATACCCATTTAATATTACTCCTTACTATCAGATCTCAGAGTTTACCAAGATCCTTTATTTTTTATACCCATTTATTATACCACTATTTTGATGTTAATGCAAATACATATTTATTATATATCTATGAATAATATTTATACTAAACGTTTGAGATAGGAACATATCTCTTTTACTTTTACATATAAATTGCAAAAATTTTAATCACATTTTGTACAATAGCACTACACACCAACTGAAATATCCTTCACAACATCACAAAATACGAACATTCACGGGAAAATACCGTCAACCCTCTTGACTTCATTTGCATGGCATAGCTGTTCTCTTTCTGCGAAAAATAATATTACAAAGAAAAAAGGAGGAAACAGCAATGAAGATGAAGTCAATGATAACAGGCGTTTCAATGGCGATAGCCGCAGGAACAGTGGCTTATGCAGTCACAGAGGCGACATCAAGCGAAAAGAAAATGCTCAAAAGCCGCACAGGACGTGCTATCAGAGCTATCGGTGACGTAATGGACGGCATTTCAATGATGATGAAATAGCCCTCACGCAGGAGCGTACCATGGTGGTAACGCTCCTGTTTTTTTGCATTTTTAACTCTGACTTATCTTTTTCAGCAGCGTAAGAGCGTCGATAACATCGACCTTTCCATCACCGTTCATATCCGCACGCTTTAGCTGAGCGGGATCAAGCTGCGTCTTGCCTGCATTATAACGCAGCATGAGCAAAGCGTCCACAACTGTCAGATACTTGTCACCATTCACATCTCCCTGCTGCAGGGTCTGTGAAGCGGCTTTTCTTGTTATTTTTATTGTGTACGTCCGTTTCACTCCGCTTGCCGCTGTGCAGGTGACCTTGACAGTGTTTTCGCCCGTTTTAAGGCTCAACTTACCCTTTCCAGACACCTTTGCGCTTTTGCCAAGCGGATTTGCATTAACAGTAACAGAAGAAACCTCCGCATTGACTTTGGCAGTATAGCTTGCGGTGAATTTATCGAACTTTGGCGAAATGCTCGTGCCTGAAACGCTGAGAGATTTAAGATAATTGTTGTTATCTCCACTGCTTGTAGGCTTTGGGCAAAGTTTATCAGGCATATTGTTGTAGACAGGTATCTTGAACTCCATTGCGCTGTTCAAAATATCCTGAGAATAGGCGTTTTTTAGGCTTATGGCTTCATTCGCCTGACCGAAAACGCAGGTCATATACTGGTGGTAATAAAGACCGTTTCCGCCGTCTACCATATCAAATTTTTGCAGATAAAGGGTATCCTGACCCTTTGTTATGTAGCCTGTGCCTAAAAATATCGAGCCGCCCACTATGGACTTGTATTGATTTGTCCAAGGAAGAAGATAGGTCGGATTAGTAGTTTTTGCATACTTACAGCCCATTTCTGCGGCTGTCATTGTAGATGTGGCATAAGCCTGAATGTCAAAGAAGTTGAAATAATTCTCATAGCCTTTCACAGTACCAAGGGATTGCGGCGCACCATTTACGCCCTGCTCGTTCCTGCACCTTGAAGCAAGGTGATAAGGTGAAACGCCCGATTTCTTTGCAGCGTCCATAAAGGTCTGCGAATATGTATACTTTTTCTTTGTGTCAGGACAAGTGTAGCTTCCGCTCATAAAAGTGTCTGCAAGAATAGTTTTTACACCGCTTTCCGTCTGATACGAGGGATCATATGACTGATTTTCAAACATGAAAATGTATGTATCGTTGAGAAAATTTCTCGGATCCATATAATACATTATTATCTCTTTTGAAGCCGCCACCCACGAGCCGTCAAGCCCATACCAATAACCGCCGTTAAAATCATACGCACCCTTTTCCATTGACTTCCATGAAGCCAGAGCCGACGAGTGGACAAGGTTTCTGCCCACAACACATTCTTCCTTTAACGCAGTGTTCCAATCCACGCCAAGCTTCTGAGCGGTAAATATCCACTTTGGGTGCTGTTCATGGAGCTTTCGCAGATATGGCTTATAGCTTTCAGGAAAGCCCTGCTTTGTCATATAGCTCTCAAAATCAGCGTCAGAACTGCCCTGCGAGCCGCTTGATGTTAGCTGAACATATGCCGCCGAAACATAGCCCGTCACATTGCCGCATGATATCTTGTACCATTTCGCACCGCTTGAGTCGGTGGTTTCGGAAAGTATAGTCAGGCTGTCGCCATAGCTTACTGTGCCTGTTTTAGAATAGCCTGTGCCTGCACCGCTGCGAACGTTCAGAACGTCTGCCGTACAGCTTCCCATCATATTTGCCGCTGAAGCCGTCAAACATGAAGCCGCCATTGACGCTGCAATAGCAAATGACAGGATATATGAAATCATCTTTTTTATCAACTCGTTCACCTCAGAATATATAGGCAATACCGCAACAAGGCACACCTATGTATAAGTCCTTATTTTTACACACGTTGGTTTGTACATTTTTCTGTATCAAGTACAAAACTTCACCCTCATTATAGTACATTTCTCTGGGCTTTGTCAACAGTCTTTTTGATTCATAAAAAATTTACATTTAGTAAAATGCAGCTTTCACTTAAAGGTTACAGATTTATTACAGCCTATTTAGTGGATTTGCTGTTGATCGGTACATACATATTGTGACACAAATGCTCTCATTATAAATATATCCAAAAAAATATGCTTATTTTCGCTGTTTTGACTATTGACGTGTTACTTTATATTGTGATATAATCCTATTACGACAAAGGTAACAGAACTTGTAATATTTTATAATGAATTATTACAAATTAAAGACAAAACAATAGTAAACAAAATTAATCAAGAGCAAAATACTGACAGAAAAACACAATTTTGCAACGGAGGTATCAAATGAAAAAACTGAAAATAAACAAGATGGCGCTGTCGGTGGCAACAGCGTTTCTTATGCTCACGAGCATTGTTTCCACAGTGGCTAGTGCATCGGGTGGAAACGAGATAAAGCTCACAAGCGACAAGAACTTTGCACAGGCAGGCGACAGCATAAACGTAAAAGCAAGCCTTGAGCCTGATAAAACAGGCGTTGCAGGCTTCACTATAGACCTGCATTATGACCCGTCAAAGGTAACAGTATATGTGCCGACCGATGAAGAGAGCGAGAGTACATACAATGTGAGAAGCAAATTTTCTGTTATAACCAACTATGTTGCTTCATCAGGCACTATAAAAATAGTCGGTGCAAACCTTACAGGTTCTAACATAAAGGACAGAACAGACCTTGCCCTTGCGACTTTCAAGGTAAAGGACGGCGTAACAGGCAAGATAAACTATTGGGTAGAGGTTGAAACGATGGTGGCGGAAGCTGACGATGGATACAAGTCAGTTTCATACTCAGCACCTACAGCGGGTTCACCGCTCACTGTCAGTGCAGGGGAGGAGATCACAACAACTCCTGCAGCGACCACTACGACTGCTTCATCTAAGGCTGAAGCTACTACAACTACATCAAAGTCGACCACAACTACAACGACGACTACAGCAAAGACTACGACCAAGTCCGAAGCGACTACCACAACTACGGCTAAGTCTGAGAAAGTTACAACAACTACAACAAAGCCTGTTGAAACCACCACAACGACTACAACAGCAAAAAGCGAAACTCAGACCACTACAACCACAACATCTGCAAAGCCTGAGTCCGAACCGCTTTTCACACACAAGCAGGGTGACGCTGACTTCAACAGCGAAACTTCCCTTCAGTTCGGCTTCAAGCTTTCTGACTACATAACAGACTATTCTCAGCATTACAATGTAAAGGTCAACGTAAAGTCATCAGGCAACGCAAGCGGTGCAGTCGGTGCGTTGGTAGACGGAAGCTGGTCTGCACAGAGTACGAAGCTCACAGGCGGCGAGGAAGCACAGTGGATATACTCAGATCTTGACCCTTCAAGAACAAGCGATGAGGTTTTCGTACAGCTTTATTACTTAAAGGCAAATGCAGATTTTCAGATAGCTTCCGTAGAAGTAACACCTGTCAAGGAAGCAGTTGACACATCAGCTGTTACAAAGGTCACAGCGGCAGAACCAAAGCCTGCTGACGAAACAACGACCACAACTACTACAACAGCAAGCACAGAGCCAAAGGCTGACGAAAACACACAGCCTGAAAGCACCACCACAACAGCAGCCAGACAGCCTTCAAATGTCGGTGCGGCTGTTACTACAGTAAGCGAGGACGACAGTTCGCAGGAGCTTACAGAATCACAGGCAACAGAAAAGATACAGCAGATAGTTGACGAGGCCTCATCGCAGGCTGACAGCTCAAAAGTAAATCCGTCAACAGGCGTTGAAGTGACAAAGAACATTCTTACTGTCATTGCCGCAGGATATGTTATTTTTGCGATATTTGCATTTATCTTCAACAGATTTGCCGCAAAGGACGAAGAATAATAACCGAATATATTTCTTTCGGCTATAAAAACGGACGTTTCCATCGGAAACGTCCGTTTTTCGTCAGGAACACCAAGGGGATAGTATGATCCTGCATTTTATTGATCTTCTATAACAGGCGGAATGAAATTCTCTAAGGCGCTGAGAAGCTTCGGGTGTCGTATAACAAAATGTATAGCAGGCGCATTTCCCTTTGATATCATCGCCCACTGACCTTCATGGATCAGTATTTGCAAATTGCAGAAGGTCTGCCGCTTAGCATATTTAAGGCTATAGTTTTCATGTGTCTGTGCATAGCGTTCTGTGCTTTTTAAATGTGCAGAATAATCATCATAGCTGTAAAGAACATCACTGGCACAGAATACACCCGACAGGTCAAGGGCATGGTGACGTGTTTCAAATTCCTCTCGGGAAAGACAGCATATCTCATCCTCTATGGTCATGGTTTCCAGTATGCTCTCAACTCGCTTTTTACGCTCGCTGACATAAGCTTTTATATCTCTGCCCCGGCGGTCGTCAATGCCGTTTCTGTCAAGTATACTATTGAGCAGGTCATTATCCATAGTATAAACAGGCAGAGCAGATAAAATACTCCTGCGCCCGCCACGTCTGTGAGAGTCGGCAGTGAGAAAATCGCTGAAATCTTTTTCCCTGTCACTTCGGTATATCTCCATAAGCGGGCAGGCGTTTGAAAGCAGATCATTGGCACGTTTACGATAATATCCAAGCTCCTTTTTGGACTTGGTCAGATAATATCTGCCCTCGCTGTGAAAGCCTGCCACGGCTTCCCCTGAAAGAGCCGCCGCACCTGATACCTTCAGCAAATGCAAAAAAGCATTATTCTGTACGTTTTTCAAATAGTAAGGCGCTATCTGCCCCGTCATATACATCGGTATCCAGCTTTCAAGACCAAGCATCATATCATCTAAGGAGCGGTCAAGATCATGTATCTGACAAAGGTGCAGACCCTTTTTAAGCATCAGAGCCATACCGAACATCCACTTCTTCGGAAATTCGGGATCATCAGCCATTTCCTTCATAGGCATATCACTGTACATTATCACAGGCTCATTAGAACGTGACAAGACTGTGGCTTTCAGAAAATCAAGCTCACTTTCCATCATTTCCTTGATGCCAAAATAACTTTTTGACACAGGAAGCTGAAAAGGCAATGCAGGTACTTTCATTTCATCAAAACGTATCGCCTTTATGTATTCGTTCAGGTCAAACTCATCAAGCTTATCAAGAAACTTTTCAATTCCACCGCTTTTTATCTCTCTGCTCTGTCTGGCATGATCGCTGAACAGCCATTTGCATATCACTTCATAACGCTGTGACACATCCTCTATATCACTTTCATTACAGCCCACAAGCTGTGCGACCGCTGATATCTCTGTGGGAGTTCTAAGCTCCCTTGCAGTAAAGCCTGCTATTGCGGCGACAAAGCGTTCAGGGTCGGCAGGCTTTCTAGTGCCGTTCCGTATACGGAAAACGGTGGAAACATCATAATTTATCTCCTTGCACATACGCTTGATGTTTATATCAAGGGCTGAGATAAGGGTATTGAAATTTTGCCGCATAGACTCTCTGTCGGCAGGTATGATATCTTCACAGTCAAGAAGGGTTCTTTTTATGTTCTCCCTTGTCATATCGCCATAGCCTTTTTCCCTTGCCACAGCCTCAAGAGCGTTGCAAAGCCCGTCAAACGCCACAGTGTCTATCTCAGGTATTCTCTCTCCGCTTCTGTATCTGCTAAATGTTGAGGGAGATATCCCTGACAACTCACAAAGCTCCTTTGCCGTGCAGGAAAGCTGTTCTATATACTTACCAAGCTGTTCGCAAAACTTCATTTTAACGATCCCTCCCGCTGTCATATGGTATTACGTTAATTATATATCATATTTATCAAAAAAGGAAGTCCCCCACGATATATAATTTCAAAATTGGCATATGACTATTATGAAATAAATCACAAATTTATTCATAGATTTGTTATAATGTGATAAAGGATATCACATTAGGGAAAATACAAAGTAATGGAGGTGTGCTTATAGGATAATAACGAACATGAGAAAAAATATAATATCAAAAGGAGATGTATATTATGAAAAAACGATCACTGCAAGGGAGAATAACCGCTTTTATCCTTACCCTATGTTTGGCAGCACCACAAATGTCTATGTTGACATTTGCTGAAAATTCTACAGTCAGTAATGAAACGGAACTGAAGTCGGCATTGGAAAATACGGAATTTGCAGAGATCAAGTTGGGCGGAAACATTGAGACCACCTGGGAACTAGATGTGGAGCGCACTGTTACTCTTGATCTCAACGGATATACCCTGAGCTGCAGCTCGACAGATGAGGATATAATTCGGGTGCGCAGCAGCGGAAACCTAACAGTAAAGGACAGCGGCACCAATGGCAAGATCGATGGGCAGAACAAGAACTGCGGATTTGAAGTCAAGGGCGGAACGCTTACTCTAGAGAGCGGCAGTATCGTGAATTGCACGGATGCCGACGGAGACGGCGGCGCAGTGGATGTATCCAACACTGGTGTAACGGAAACTCCGGTCAAGTACGGCAAGTTCGTTATGAACGGCGGTACTATTAAGGATTGCAAAGCAGGTGATGACGGCGCTGCTGTGGATATAGGCATGGGCTGCACATTTACAATGAACGATGGTACGATCAGCAACTGCAGAGCGGATGACGACGGCGGTGCTGTATTTGTCAAGCAGGGCGGCTTCTTCGTGATGAACAGCGGAACGATTGAAAACTGTTCTGCATGCAATAATGGCGGTGCAGTGAACATATACGAAAATGGCAGCTTCACCATGACCGGCGGCACAATTAAGGACTGCAAGGTAGACTTGGGAGGTCTCGGCAATGCAGTATATGGCAAAAACAATACGGCGATTGTTGTCATTTCTGGAGGTACGATCGAGAACTGTGGTGTATTTCCATGGTCTTTTGATGAGTTCACAGTGACATTTGATTCAGACGGCGGAAGTGCAGTGTCAGAGCAAAAGGTATTGAATACTTCTGCGATCGAGCCAAATGAACCGAAGAGGAACGGCTATGATTTTGCTGGGTGGTATCTAAATGATGCAAAGTATACCTTTGATACCAAGATCACTGGGAATATTACTCTAAAAGCACATTGGACGCCTGCGGCAACTTTAAGCAGTATTAACATGATCGATATCGAAAACGTGAAGCTCGATTATCAGCCGGGCAATGCCCCACAGGCATCGGCCAAGCGAACAGGCACTAATCAGGATAAATATGATATTCTCTTTGAGTGTTGGGAAAAGCAGGAAAAGGACGCCGACGACACAATGCACACGGTTGGCTACTGGTATTCTGATGAAAGCGTTTATTCGGACGACGATGTTCGATTCAATACCTTTGAAAAGGGCGGAAGGTATATATATTCCGTGAAACTTCAGGCAAAGGACGGCTATACCTTCGATCGCAATTTGAAAAATGAAAATGTTACACTGAATGGAGCAAGCCTGCCGTCTAGCGCGTGGGTCATGGTGATGGATGACGGCAAGACCTGTCTTATTAGATATGGAACAGAGCTGCGCCCCGGTCAGGCTGTTGAAGAAATCCGACTTAATGCCATTATCAACTTTAATGCCGGAGATAAACCGCTTTTCAGCACCGGTGTCATTGACCCTATCGTTGACACCGATCATCAGCGGTGGGACGCCAATGACGGCAGCGGTTATGGCATTACCTCCAGCGACTACTGGAACGAACGCTATAACGGTAAGCTCATTACGGAATTTGAAGCCGACAAAAGCTATACCTATGGCGTATATTTCAAGATTTCCGATTTGGGCATGGAAGAGGGCTACCGCTTCGATCAGAACACGAAGCTCTATATCAACGGCGAAGAAATCACCCTGACACCCGATCAGATCGATGTGGATGATAGCGGTGAAACCATTTGGTTCAGCAATGTATTGACCATGACGCCGTCCACCGTGAAAGTTATTGACGTGGTGGAGATCAACGACGCCACCATCAACTTCAAGGACGGCGACAAGCCAGTGTTTACAGGCAATGTGCCAGACGGCGCAAACTATGCGCTCCGAGCTGCGTGGTGGGAGCTTGACAGCAAGACCGGTCTGATCTCTACAGAGCCAGAGTGGGGAAGCGAAATTTATGAAAACAAGATCAGCGCTTTTGAAGCCGGAAAGACTTACTATTATGGTGTATATGTGACGGCTGTTGGTTTTGTTGAGAGTGAAAATACCTCTTACATATTCGGACCAGACACTAAGCTTAAGATAAACGGCGAATTTGTGAATTACAAACGCTATGAAAATGATACGAGCGACGGCTCTGACGGCACCTTGTGGGTCATCACTGACCTTACTATGACGCCAAAGGCAAATGATACAAGCTCTGACAGCAGCGATACAAACTCAGACAGCAAAGACACAAGTTCAAACAACAGCACAAATACAAACAGCAACTCAAACACTGACAGCAAGAACCCTGTAAAGAACAATGCAGGAAGCACAAACCCTAACACAGGCAATGACCTTGGCGGTATCCTCTTTACTATCCTTATCACAGGAAGCGGACTTGTAGTTGCAGGCAGAAGATCACGCAAAAACAAATAACAGCATGAGCTGACAAAAAACGGGCGTTTCAAAGCGAAACGTCCGTCTTTTTATATCCATATCAAATTTACTTGTTCTGTGCCTTAAAGATAACGCCCGTCACCTTTGGACCTGCGTTTATTGCAATTGCCGCACCTATTTGGAAACACTCCACAGGTGGATAGCCCACCTTCTTCGTCATAGCCTGTGCCATTTCGTCCCTGACACTCTCGTCATTGCCGTAAACGATGCAGTAAGGTGTCTGCGGTATCATTTCCTTTACAGTCAGGTCAAGTATCTTTGGCACAATAGCCTTGTCGCCTCTTACCTTTGTTTCTGTAACGATAGCATGGTCATGTATCCTCATGATAGGTCTAAGACCCATTACCTCGCCCACAAAAGCAGCCGCAGACGGAATCCTTCCTGACTTCTTTGCATATTTGAGTGTATATGGTGCAAAGAAAATAACGCAGTTCTTTATCCAGTCCTCCATAAATGCCACGATATCAGCCGCAGGAACGTCCTTTGTGGCTTTCATTGCGCCCTGAACTACTGCATAACCATACGCTCCTGAGTAGCTCTCGCCGTCTATATTGTATATAGTGAACTTGCCCTTTGCCTCAGGGTGAGCGGAATAAAACTCCTCTGCCGCCATAACAGCGTTGTTGTATGTTGCCGAGCCTTTTGAGTTTATGGTAGTGTTTATAACATCAGTATAGCCCTCGCTGTAGAGCTTCTCAAAAGTTTCCTGATATTCAAAGGCTGTTATCTGCGATGTAACAGGTATGCCGTCAAAATCGTCGAGCATTTTGTAGAATTTCTCGTTGTCGAAATCTATCCTTGATGTGTAGCTGTCATCACCCATTGCCACCTTGAAATTCATTATCTGGATATCCAGCTTCTTTTCAAGCTCCTCAGTGATATCGCTCGCTGAGTCGGTAAGAAATTTTATTTTTGCCATAAATTCACCCTCCGTTTTTTTATTTATTTTATTCGTCCCATGTATATTGCGTCAGCTTGCCCTCTCTGCCAAGGTCGGGATAATTCCACTGTCTTAACACCTCATAGCAGGCTATCGCCACTGAGTTTGAAAGATTAAGGCTTCTGAGCGTTTTCCTCATTGGTATCCTCACACAGCTTTGGGGATTTTCATAAAGCAGTTTTTCAGGCAGACCCTTGTCCTCCCTGCCGAAAATTATATACACTTCCCTATCCTGCGGATAATCCACATCTGAGTGTACCATTCTGCCCTTTGTGGTAAAAAAGTAAAACTCACCACTGTTTTTGGAGAAAAAGTCGTCAAGGTCGTCATACTCATGTATCTCCAGCTTATCCCAGTAATCAAGTCCTGCACGCTTTAGCTTTTTGTCGCTTATCTCAAAGCCGTAAGGCCTCACAAGATGCAGTGCCGCACCTGTCACTGCACAAGTCCTTGAAATATTACCTGTGTTCTGCGGTATCTGTGGCTCTACAAGCACGATATTAAGTCTGTTCATCTTCGGTAACACTTCCAAATATCACAAATTCGTATAGTCCCTAAGCTCCTGATAGCTTGTGAGCCAAGGAAGCTGACCCTCCAGCATAAGACCGTCTGTCCATGGGGTCTGGTAGCTGTATGTAGTCTTGACAGTAAGCTCTGTGAACGCTGTGGCTCTGTTCATTGCGATAGGCAGGCTGTCACCCTTGAGAAGTCCTCCAATAAGAACACTTGTGAACATATCTCCCGTTCCTGAATAGTGTGCAGGAACATAATCATTCTTTATTTTCCAGAAGCTGTTATTTTCTTTATCATAGCCTACAGTTGACATTCCGCCGTCTGCAAGATTTACGCTTGTGATAACAACGATCTTTGCGCCCTGCTTTGAAAGCCTTACAAGCCATGATTTTATCTCAGAGCTGCGCATTGAAGCCGTAGGATATTCCTCACCAAGAAGTATAGCCGCCTCTGTGAGGTTAGGCGTGATTATATCCGCCACCTTTACAAGCTCGACCATACGGCTGCAAAGCTCCTTTGTGTAGGTCTTATATGCCTTTCCACCGTCACCCATAACAGGGTCTACGACCTTCAGGGCGTCAGGAAAAGCCTCGAAAAACTCAAGGCAGTGGTCTATCTGCTCGCTTGAAGCCAGGAACCCGCTGTACACACAGTCAAATTTCATATCCATTTTTTTATAGTGTTCCAATGCAGGCTTCATAAAGTCCGTAAGATCTCTCATGACAAACTCGCTGTAGCCCGTGTGAGCCGAAAGCACAGCCGTAGGCACAGGACACACCTGAATACCCATTGCCGAAAGCACCGGTATCACCACCGTCAGCGAACACCTGCCAAGGCCCGATATATCCTGAATGGAAACAACCTTTTTACAACCCTGCATAATAAAACCCTCTTAAAAAATACTCATAAATATTATTATAACATATCCATCAGGATTTTTCAATAGCCCATGGCTTGCCGGCAATATTTTTTTCACTATATTTTTTCATATTGTTCATATCAATATAATATGATTTACGCGCGCTATGAAAAGCAACAAATAAGCGCCATTTTTCGCACTTTTTAGACTAGCACCTACAAAATTCATCATGATAATTTGTACAAATTTAGTCTTGCAAAAACGTTTAAAATAGTATATAATATATCTATTAAAGTAAAGTGATTTTGTTTATAATATCAAACCAAATATCAAAGAAAGAAACAAATGTATGAAAATAAAAAAAGAAATAAACCTCTTTGCAGGAATGTTCACCGCAGAGGAAATATATCGCTATGGTGATATCATACTGCTGTTAGGTCATATAATATATCTTGTGCTGTTTTATCGGTTCGGAGTATACCAAATGGTATATTATAACTATTTCAGCGTAGCATTCTATGCAGTGATGTATTTCCTGCTTCATTTTAAGAAGATAGGCAAAATATCATTTACTTACCTTGTGCTTGGCGAGATAATAGTACACGCCTGCATGGGTGCTTATTACATAGGCTGGTCAGCAGGATTTACGCAGATAATGCTGTGTATAATACCAATTCCATTTTTCATTACACAAAACAGGAAAGCGATACCATATATACTTTCGTCCTTTGATGTTGTTGTGTTCATAGTCATGCGTATCATAGTCACAAACAGAGTCGCACCTTACAGCTTTGATACCAACAGAGAGAATATCTTATACATTTACAATACTCTATGCAGCTTTATTATAATTATCTATGTATCTTCCATATACATTTTCACAAATGAGCATAACAAGCGTGAAGCAAAAGCACAGAACGAAAAGCTTCAAAAGCTCGCTACTATCGACCCACTCACTCAGCTTTTCAACCGCCGTGCCATGATGGATTTTATCAAAAAGATAGAAAGCAACAGCCGCAGGACAAACAGCGTATATTCTATGTGTTTGGGCGATATTGATGATTTCAAGCACGTTAATGATACATATGGTCACGAAGTCGGTGACAAGGTACTTAGAGTGGTATCAGATGTTATAGCTGGAAACGTGCCTAGCGAGGGCTATGTGTGCCGTTGGGGCGGTGAGGAAATACTATTCGTTGTTCCAAATACAGACACAGAAAGCTGTGAGAAGATAGCAAAGAGCATTTGCCAGAAAATACATGAGTGTACATTTAAGGAAAATTCTCGAAGTTTCAATATATCCATGACTTTTGGAGTTTACTCAGTGACTCCGAACGAAAACTATGACGAGGGTATCTCAAAAGTGGATAAGCTGCTATACAAGGGCAAAAATCAGGGAAAAAACTGTGTTGTATCTAAATAAGATAAGGCAGCCGTGTAGGAAAAACTCCACGGCTGCCATTTTCATGCCTATTTTGCAGAGAGATATCCTCTCATGTCTACAGAAAGGCGTTCCTCAAGACATATAAGCTCCTTGGCAATGTTCTTGGACTTCTCGTCTGCCGCCTTATAATTGTTGAGATATCCAGACAGGGACTTCACGCCCATATTACAGCCGTCCGTTATAAAATCTGCCACAGCGTCGTCACTGCTCTCTGCCGCAAGCTTGAAGTTGGTTTTAAGCCATGCCATGCCCTTTGCCATAGCAGGCGGCTCTTTTCCGCTGTCATGATATGAATTTAAAAGTCCCTGAAGCTTCTCTTGTATCTCCACATGCCCTGCAAGATTTTTCTCTAACGTTCGCTTTAGCTCTCCGTTTGAAGTGTATTTCAGCGAATCCTCAATAGACTGCACACCCATTTTTATTCCTGCATCGCACTCCCTGAGAAGCTTTATTGTATCCTTTTCTATCATCTAAGTTCGCTCCTTTCATAATTGCAAATAGTTTTCCACAAAAATTTCTCTTTATGCCTGCATAAATTCAGCAAAACTATTGAAAAATCTTTAAATTTGTGATATAATTTCTTCATGGCTTATGCCTGAAGTATATAAGGGGGTATTTTAAATGGGAGAACACAAACATTACAAAGAGTCGGGCAAATTCAGCCCAGTTGGAGCAGTGCTCATGGTGCTTGCAACGGCAGTATGCGGCGGATTGCTTTTCTGGCTCTATCTGCTTTTTGAGGGCTGGTGCACTATCATCTATCTCAACGTTATCGCTGCGATAGCGGTGTCATGCGCACTTGGCTTTGTGGGAGGAAAGATAGTCAGAGCATTCAAAATGCGAAACACAGTTGTGGCAGTTGCCTGTGCAGTGGTGGGCTTTTTATTTGCCTCATATTTTAAATGGGCGCTGTATGATTACAACGATCTGAAAAAATATGGCTATGAGCTTATGGGTGAATACACAGCCTATGATTATTATGACGAGCTGAATATGCTTTTTGATGAAAACACAGACGGCTTCGGTGATTATTATGACTTTTATCACCAGACCAAGGCATATGATCTTTTCAGCAACGATTCAACAGGCGATTTCACAGACGAGGACATTGCCACGATGCAGAAAAAGTCTGTATGGCAGTTTTTCGAGCTTGACAAGCTTCTTGGCAAGGATAAAAAATCCGCACAGAAAAGCCTTGAAAAGTCATACACCATGAACGCATATGACTACACCTACGATTTCAGGAAGTATGACAAGACAGGTCTTTTTGACATAATCGCACACCCGTCTGACCTTTGGAATGATATAAAGTCTATCAACAAGGAGGGTCGCTGGTCTTACAAGTCATCACATTCATCAAGAGATAACGGCTCGCTTGTGAACGGCACGATCCTGTGGATAGTATGGGGCAGTGAATTTATCCTTCTGCTGGCTTTCCTTGTGGGCGGTGTGAGAATCAAGTCAAAAGAGCCTTTTATAGAGTCTGAGGACGATTGGGCAGAATACAAAAACCTCAAGGATGCATACAAATTCATGGTGCCTGAGGACATAAAGTCATTTAAGGTTTCAATGGAGCAAAGCCCTTACACGCTTTTTGATTATCAGACGGCTGTTACTCAATTCCTGCCTACATATATGGTGATAGATTGCTATGTGAGCAAGTCAGGCAATGAGAATTATCTCACAGTTTATCAGCAGACAATCAACCCTAAGAACAAAAATCCTGACACAAAGGTGCTTGTGAAAAATCTCTTTGTTGACGGTGATTTCATGAACAGGCTCTATTCCCTTGCAAATTTTGCTCCGCAAATGCAGGACGTTCAGCAGACACCACAGTAAGGAAAGAATAAAGACATACAAAAAAACACGGCTGAGAAAATATCAGCCGTGTTTTTTATGCCAATTTTTATAGCTTACAGCCAAGCGCCGTAAATAGTTTCGCCCGTCAGTTCACGGTATGAGCGCACCTTCAGGCCGAGCATATCAGCTCTCGCCTTTGCGATTACCTGTGCAGGTGAATTGTAGTTCACCACTATGGCAGGCTCTCTGTGAGATGTGTGGTCAAGCTTATCCTTGACCGCTTCTGCTACCTCATAGCCCTGTGCTTTCATTGTAGGCTTGCCCATAACGATAGACTTGCTGTTAAGCTCCTGCGGCTTTATGACCATCACATTGTCAGACTTTAGTGTTATGTCAAACTGAAAATCAGCCGAGTCGCAATACTGACCAATGCCTATAACCGTCACCTTTGCAGTTCCAATGTTCACGTTGTCAGAGTAAACTGTTCTGTAATCAACGTCAGGAATAAGCGTTTCTCCGTCTACAAAAACGTCAAATATCTGCGTTCTCTCCTTGCCAGTGTATGACATAGAGCCACGCATATTTGTGGTACAACCCCGAATAGTGAGCTTTGTTTTTATGCTCATATCCGCACTGTCGCTTCCCTCTTGGACACTGTCAACAGTGTCAAGAAAAGCTTTCACTTTATAAACATATCTTGTTTTTGGAACAAGTCCATAGTCTGTAAATGAAGTGCCGTCTGTTACAGTTGCTATCTGCTCAAACTCTGCGTCCTCAGCGTCGGTCTTTCTGTAAACATAATAGCCGTCAGCCTGCGACACCTCGTCCCATGTTAAAGTGAGCTTATCAGAGCAGATATCCTGCGACTTTACGTTATCAGGTGCGTTCAGAAGCACTGCCGCACTGCCTGTGACGTAAACATCGCCCTTGCTGTTGTCAGCAAAGCTGTTTCCGCTTATTTTAACCTGAGATTTCTTATTAGCTTTTATTCCGTAGCCTTTATTTTTATTGCAGGTGTTGTTGAAAAACTCCACAGAAGCGCTGTTGTCAGCCATAAAACCGCTAAGACCGTTTTCTTCAAGGATATTGTCAGAAGCCTTACCGCTTCCGCCAGTGAATATAAGTCCGTGATTTTTAGACTTCTTAACAGTGTTTTTTCTCACATCTGCCTTAGATTCTTTGGTTATCTTTATGCCGTTGGAGTCTGCTGAGGTTATAGTATTGCCTGATATGGTATTTTTATCAGAACCGCCTGAAACATAAACTCCCGACACGCCCGGCTTTTTAATGGTATTTGAGCTTACCTCATTGCCTGAACCACCGCTTATATAAACGCTGTTCTGCTTTGTGCCTGTAAGCTTATTTTTGGTCACAGTCACCTGTGACGATTCGCTGAGCCATATAAGATCCATGGAATAATTATATCTGTCATAGTCATAGCTTATATCGTTAGAACCTATGAAAATTCCCGAAACGTCCGTGAGCCTTACTGCCGAACCAGCTGTTTTTATAGTGTTGTCTACTATCTTCACGCCCTTTACAGTGTAATTGTAATCAGGGTGTGAGTATGACTTTTCAAGCTTCTTGCCGAATATCTGGATAGCATACGGCTGGGGATAATAATATGTACCCACAACGGTTATGTCGTTGTTTCTTATTATGGTATTGGCATTATCGTCAAGACGATCCTTTATACCTGCATATCCTGAATTAGGCACATGGAAATTTGCATTTTCATAATCGGTCATGTACTTGAAATCTATGGCACAGCCAACGTTTTTCATAGTATTGTTTTCGATTATACATTTTTTATGATTAATAAGTACGATAGCTGTTCCGCTCATATTATAAAATGAGTTGCCTGATATAAGTGTATTAGTATAATATACACCAAGACAAGCTGAATGTGAGCCAAGACCTCTTATAAGGTCATGGAATTTGTTGTTCTTTATTACAGCATTGTCGCAAGGGGTATCATCAAAAGGCTCATACGCCGGGAAAACATCACTGTTACTTATGGTATCCAGCTGTATAGCCTCTTTCTGAAATGTTCCCGTATAACCATGAAAATCGCAATCCTCGATAGTGATGCCCTTTACACCGCCTATCTCAACATGATGACCATTGTAATTGTTTTTTATCTCAACGTTCTTTATCCAAAGGTTTTTCATGTGACCAAATCTCATATTAGAAAATGGTCTTGAAGTAGACGAAGGGTTGCCGTCCCAACAGCCGCCCTCGATAACGATATTTCTCTCGCTGCCATATCCGCCTGCACCGTTTGCCTGAGCGTTCTTTATCATACAGCCCTTGTCAAAATTTCTGACAATAGTCGCTCCGTCCTCAAGATACAGCCAAGTGTTTGAATATATCTCCAAAAGCTTGTCTATCCTGTATTTTCCTTTCGGCACAACGACCTTTATCTGCACAGAGTTGGAGCCGTTGTCAATGGCATAGTCAAGGGCTTTCTGTATCGCCTTTGAGGAGTCTTTCTTTCCCTTTTTGTCTGCGCCGAAGTCAACAACATTCACTTCAAGCGCTCCCGAATATCCGCTTATTTCCGCTCCACTGGCTTTTGTGCCGGTGATAGTGGAATAATCATAAGCAAAGCACCTTACTGTCATAAGCATAATGGCGAATAAACACGCCGCTGCAGAGGCAATAAAGGTGCGAGTTATCTTTGTCAATTCTCATCTGTCCTTTCGTTGTCTTAGGGTTATCGCTGCTCTCTTTTTGTTCTTTTTATCTTTTTAGCAGAACATATTTTACACATATTCAATTATACCAAATCATGCCCCGTTTGTCAACCGAAAAACGTCAAAAAGACGAAAGCAATAACTCACAAAGTCAACGCATGATACTTGTGCGTTATCACAACAAAAAAACTGCGGTAAAAAATTTCACCGCAGTTTTTAACAAATATGCCTTTTTATCCTAGCGCCACATCAAGTATCATCATAAGCAAGAAGCCTAGCATTACGCCAACTGTTCCCATGTGACCTTCCCCCAGATGTGCTTCGGGGATAAGCTCCTCCACCACCACATAGAGCATTGCTCCTGCGGCAAAGGCAAGAAGCCACGGAAGAAGCGGTTGGATAGCACCTGCGGCAAGAACGGTGAGAAGTCCGAAAACAGGCTCAACAATTCCTGAAAGAGTGCCAAGGCCGAATGCTTTCGCCCTGCCCATGCCCGATTGCCTCAGCGGCAGTGCGATAGCCGCCCCCTCCGGAAAGTTCTGTATTCCCATGCCTATGGCAAGTGCGATAGCAGAAGCCAGCAGTACCGAGCTGTCATTATGTGCCGCCAGTGCAAAGGCAAGACCTACTGCCATGCCCTCCGGGATATTGTGCAGTGTGATAGCGAAAATAAGCATTCCCGAACGCTTTAGCCCCCTGCGGACGCCCTCTTCCCTTTCAGGCTCAGGTAAAAAATAAGGCATTGCCTTGTCAAGCCCCATAAGAAACAGCACGCCTAGCGCAAAGCCGCCTGCGGCAGGTATCCAGCCTATCCTGCCGAGAGCTTCCGCCTCGTTTATGGCAGGGATAAGCAAGCTCCACACGCTTGCGGCTATCATAACGCCTGCGGCAAAGCCTAAAAAGGCTTTCTGCACCTTTTCGCTCTGCCCCTCTTTTCTCATGAAAAAGACCACAGCCGCACCTAACGTCGTCATAGAGAATGTAAAGCCCGTGCCTGCCGCAGCCCAAAGTAGACCATTCATACTATTATGTTTCCTTTCAGACAGTATTATGTCAGATACAATGACATATCTTAGTCTATGAAAAGCCTTTACGCTGTGTGAAAAAGCCTCTGACGACAAAATACATTAAATTTGTCTGAGATTTTCAGAATATGACCCGTCCCAAGTGAATATAATGTTCTCAGCAGGGCATTACAAGCCCTTTACGATCGTATGATCAGTTTATTTTTAGGAGGAAACAGACAAGATGAACACTATGGATCTTAAGCTTAACAGAGAGATGCTGTCAATGACACGGACTATCCTTGACGCCTCCTGCGAGCAGGCTGTGGAAAAGGATTTTCTGCTGCCCGACTATTATCCCGATATTTTCAGGGTACTAAAATGCGTTATCATGCCAACAGTACAGAGCCATTCCATAAACGGCGGAAAGCTCAGCTTTGACATGGCAGTGCTCATAAGAGTGCTTTACATCAGCCAGAACGACAAGCGGATAAACTGCATCGAGCAGAAAATGAACTACACAAAGTCTTTCGACCTGCAAGGGGATTGCGGTGACCCTATGATATGGCTCACGCCAAAATGCGATTATGTCAACTGCCGTGTGGTAAATCAGCGCAGACTTGATATCAGGGGGGCTGTGACTATCCACGCAAAGGTAACGGGCGAAGTAACTGTGCCTATAGTCACAGACGCATTCGGCTGCGGCATTCAGCTAAAAAAGGCGGCTGTTACATACCCAGCAAAACGTCTTACCGCTGCAAAACGTATCACACTAATAGAGGAATTGCAGCTTTCTGCGGCAAAAGCCCCTGTTGGCACTATCCTGCGGACAGATTGCCGCATTATCCCACAGGAACACAAGATGATAGCAGGCAAGCTTGTGACAAAGGGCGACGCTGAGATAATGATGCTTTACTCCTGCGTAACTACCGATGGAGAAGAAACAGCCGAAACAATGCGGTTTACTCTGCCGTTCTCACAGATAATCGACATAGACGGCATTGACGATACTTTCACCGCAGACGTGAGGATAACCCCTGCGGGGTGTGATATCATACCGAAATCTGACGATTCTGGCACACTTGAATGTGAGCTTGTGCTTCTTGTGAACTGCGTTGCCAAAAAGATTTCCACCTGTGAGATCGTCACAGACGCATACTCCACCTGCTTTGAGTGCGAGGCTGAAAGGTGTGAAAGCAAACTTGACAGCGAAAGCATAAAGTTATCTGACAGCCACAGTGTTACTGCAAAGCTTTCCTGCCAGGAGGGTGAGATACGCTGTGTTCACGACAGTTGGGCGACCCTTTCCAATGTGACATCAAGGCTTGACGAGGAAAAGAAAGCCTTTATCATTTCAGGAAGCGTGACGTTCTGTATTATCGGCAGGAACGAGGACGGCACTCCCCTTTATCTTGAAAACGATTCGCCTTTTGAGCATGAGATACCCATTCCGGAGAATGTCAATGGTGAGATATCCATATCCCCTGACCTGTGCATAGAAAACTGCACATACTATCTTGCAGACGAAACAACAGCGGAGCTTAAAGCCGATATCAAGATAGGCGGAGAAATGACTATTCAACAGACAGGGACTATGATATCAGAGCTTAGGGTACTCACAGATAAGCCGAAAGAGAAAAATGACAAATACGCTCTGAAAATATGCTACTGCAATGAGAGCGACGATATCTGGGAGATAGCGAAAAAGTATTCAACTTCCATAACCGCCATACTTGAAGAAAACGAGCTTACCGACGATAAAATATCAAAACAGGGAATGTTGCTTATCCCATTAATGAACTAGGAGGACAGACACATGAAAAACGATATTTACACCGACATTGCCACACGGACGGGGGGCGATATCTATATAGGCGTGGTAGGTCCTGTCCGCACGGGAAAATCCACCTTTATAAAGCAGTTCATGGAGCAGTTCGTTATACCGAACATTGAAAGCGACTACCGCAAGGAGCGTGCCATTGACGAGCTGCCCCAGTCCTCCGCAGGCAAGACTATCATGACCACTGAGCCTAAGTTCATTCCTGAGGAGGCTGTAAACATCACCCTAGAGGGCGGAGCAAGCTTCAACGTGCGAATGATAGACTGTGTGGGCTACATAATCCCAAGCGCCATAGGCTACATTGAGAATGAAGCCCCGAGAATGGTGGTCACACCGTGGTTTGACACGGAAGTGCCTTTCAACATGGCGGCTGAGGTGGGAACGCAAAAGGTCATAACAGAACATTCCACCATAGGTCTTGTGGTGACGACAGACGGCAGTATCACCGACCTTCCACGAGAAGAATACGAGGAATGTGAGGAGCGTATAATCGACGAGCTGAAGCAGATAGGCAAGCCGTTTGTGGTGCTTATGAACACCACTGAGCCTTACTCTCAGCAGACAAAAGACCTTTGCGAACAGCTTTCCGACAAATATGGCACTACAGTTATGCCTATAAACTGTTTGGAGCTTTCGGAAAAAGAGATAAAAGAGATACTTACGCTTCTGCTATACTCTTTCCCTGTGAAAGAGATAAACATCTCAATGCCCTCATGGATAAACTCTCTTGACAAGGGTCACTGGCTGAAAGAAGCGGTTTTCGGACATATCAAGGAAGCGGCTTCAGCCGTGACAAATCTTCGTGACATTTCAGACTGTGCCGAAAAGATATGCTGCTGTGAGCAGGTGTCCTCAGGCTCGGTGGCTGAGATAGACCTTGGAAAAGGCTCGGCTGTCATAAAGGTGGAACTTGACCCTGCGCTGTTTTTCAGGATAATAGGCGAAGCCACAGGGCTTGAGATAAAGGACGAAAACGACCTTATGCCGAGAATTTTGGAACTTGTGAAGATAAAAGAACGTTTCTCGAAATTCAGCTCTGCCCTTGATGAAATGGAGAAAACAGGCTACGGAATAGTTATGCCTGAAATGAACGAGCTGACCCTTGATGAGCCTGAGATAATAAAGCAGGGTGGAAAATACGGTGTAAGGCTCAAAGCCGCCGCACCAGCTATTCACCTGCTGAAAACCACTATCAACACCGAGGTAGCACCTATCGTCGGCTCGGAAAAGCAATCTGAGGAGCTTGTGCTTTATATGCTCAACGATTTTGAGGAATCGCCTGAAAAGATATGGGAGTCAAACATTTTCGGCAAGTCACTCCACGAGCTTGTGAGCGAGGGTCTGCACACAAAGCTTTCAAAGCTTCCTGAGGACGCACGCATGAAGATAAAGGAAACTATCGAGCGCATGATAAACGAGGGCTGTTCGGGACTTATCTGTTTTATTCTCTAAGAGTTTCATAAATGAAAATAAACTGATCCACCAAAAAAAGCGTTACACTGTGAAAAGTGCAACGCTTTTTATCTTGTATAAAGTGTTAATTTACTCCCTCTGCAAAGCTGATCGGCACACCGAAAAGCACGCCTGCATTAGGCTGTGAAAGGTCGCCTGTAACATCAGTTATCGCCTTTCTTGCAACATCTACCTGATCGTCTGCAACGGCAACGAAAATTGTCTTGCCCTTTTGTGCAGCATCCTCGCCGCTGAGAATAGATCTCAGAACGCCGATCATAGGCAGATTATCCATTGTAGAAATAGATTTCGCCATTCCCACGCTGTCAATGACCGTTCCTCCTCTTATGCCTGCCTGTGCCAGCGAACGCATGATTTCGTCTACTAACTCGATTCTCTTGATAACCAAAAACAATAACTGCATTTTGATCCGTCCTTTCATCTCTTATTTCCTGAATGACGCAGCCACCCAGTCTTCTTTTTCTCTTATCTCAATAAGCTCAAAGCCCTCTGCTTTAAGCCTGTCAAGCACCTCATCTTTTCTCTGGTCGATTATACCTGAAACTATGAGCGTTCCGCCGTCTTTGATAAATCCGCCGAAAATCCCGCTCATGCCTATAAGAACATCTGCCACGATATTTGCACAAAGCAGGTCATAGCCTGTGCCTATCTGCTCCACCAGAGCCTTATCGTCTATGATATTTCCGCAGTAAGCTGTATACTTTTCTGCGCTTATATGGTTTTTCTCTGCATTTTCCTTTGCTATCTTAACAGAATTTTCGTCAACGTCCACCGCTGTTGCACTTTCAGCACCAAGGAGCAATGCGCCGATAGAAAGTATTCCGCTTCCGCACCCAAGGTCAAGTATCCTGTCGCCCTCATGGAGATTTTTCTCCACAAGCTCCAGACAAAGCTGGGTTGTGTTATGCTGACCTGTGCCGAAAGATGAGGCAGGGTCTATTTCCAGTATCTTTCTCTTTTCACCCTCAGCGACCTTTTCCCATGACGGCTTTATAAGAAGCTTTTCGCCAACGCAAAGGGGCTTGAAATACTGCTTCCAGTTGTTCGCCCAGTCCTCTTCCTTAACGTTTTTAAGCTCATATTCAAGCCTGCCGAACTCATTGTTCACGTCACGCTTTTTGAGCGCTTTAAGCTCCAGCTTCATAGCTTCAAGATTTTCAAGACCCTGAGCGTTCTCAGGGAGATAAACTGTCACCGTAGTTTCACAGTTTTTTAGTCCCATAAGGTCATCATCTATATAATCCCAGTTGCCGTCCTTATCATCAAGAAAGTCCTGAAAATCCTTTGCGTCCTTGATAACAAAGCCGTTTATACCCATTCCAAGCAGACTTCCCGTTACTGCTTCGATGCCTTCTGTTGTGGTATATATATCCATTTCAACCCAATTCATAATATCAATTCCTTTCGATAATATCTTATTATAACACATTTTTGCGATTTTGTAAAGCTTTTTGACTATGATTTATTATACAAAATTAAATATTGATAATTGTATACACTTATCAAATATCAACTATAACAAGAGTAAACAAAAAGCTTCCCGTCAAAAAACGAAAAGCTTTCATGATCATTTTTTCTTATCGTAAGCGTCAAAGGCTTCCTCAACAGTGCCGTCCACCTGCACCTTGCCGTCTTTTAGGAATATCGCCCTTGTACAAGTTTCCTCGATAGCCTTGCGTGAGTGGGAAACGAACAGTACCGTTACACCAGTGGAGATAACATCATTTATCTTGTCACGGCACTTCTTCTGAAAGTCTGCGTCGCCAACGCTCAGTGCCTCGTCAACAACGAGGATATCAGGCTTGATATTTATATTGATAGCAAAGCCAAGACGCATTTTCATTCCGCTTGAATATGTTCTTACAGGTTGGTCGATATACTCTCCAAGATCTGCAAAATCAATTATATCCTGCTCTATCTCCTTTATCTGATCGTCATTAAGACCGAGTAGATAGCCCTTTAGATAGATATTTTCCATACCCGTCATATCCAGTGAAAAGCCTGCTGTAAGCTCAAGCAATGCGGCAACCTTTCCTCTTACAGTGATAGTGCCACTGTTTGGAAAGCTTACGCCTGTTATCATTTTCAGAATGGTCGATTTTCCTGCACCGTTCTTTCCGATAATTCCCACAGACTCGCCTGGGTATATCTTGAAGCTCACGCCTTTAAGGGCAGGGTGCTTCTTTACTCCCCTGTTTTTTGTGAAAATAGCCTTAAAGCGTGCCTTTTCGTTTTTATATAAAAAGTATTCTTTTTTTACGTCCAAAAATTCAATAATTGGCTCAGTCGCTTGATTTTCCATTTAAAAGTCAGTTCCTTTCAGCCTTTGTTACAGAACGTCAGGAAGTATCTTCCTGAACTTCTTATAGGTGTGCGCTCCGAGGAATATCATAAAGATAAACTCCGCATAGAACACCATAGTTTCGGTGGTATAGTTAGAATCAAAAATAAACGTGTCTGTAAGAAAGCTCTTTCTATAGCCGTTTACAAAATAGTTTATAGGGTTGAAATACATGAGCTTTCTCAGCCACAAAGGTGAGATATCATATGTGTTCCAGAATATACCTGAAAGCCAGAAAAGTCCTGTTATAACAGAGTTTATAAGGTTTTCAAAATCCTTGCTGAACGCACTGAGAGGAGCAGTCATCCACGAAAGCACAAGGAAGAAAAAATACATCATCAGCGCATAATAGATAAACTGAAGATTGTAAATACTCGGTCCAAAGCCCAGACACAGCAACACCACATACATTATAGCACACAGCAAAATGTGGATATAAAGTCCCGAAAGTGAGGTAAAGGTCATGATATTTGAAACAGGGAAGGACAGCTTTGTTACAAACTGCTTGTTGCTTCTTATTGACCTCGATCCTCCAACGATACATTCTGAAATATAAAACCACGGCACATAGCCGGTGAGCATGAAAACGAACTGAGTATACTTTCCGTTAATGAAATGCACTCCACCGTTTCTTTTTAAACCTATCTCAAAGGCGAACCACAGTATAAAAAGGGTAAAGGTCGGCTTTATAAGCGCCCAAATCGGACCTAACGCCGCGCCCTTATACTTCTTTTTCAGCTCGTTCACCGACAACATTCTTATCTGTCTGAGCTTTCCCTTATGCTCTTTCAATATCTGGGTAAGCCCGAACCAATCAAACTTTTTTCCTTCTATTTTTATCATCTCCGTCAAAAACGCTCTTTTTCCAAAGCGCTGTCGATTATTCTTTCCGTTGACCTGCCGTCGCAGGCAGACATATATTTTTCTGTGAAACGCTCCACGCCCTCACGGTCAAAGCTCTTTTCACTGTCAAGCACAGCTTGTGCAAGCTTCTCTCCCTCCGTCACCAAAGGCGCAGGCATATCTATTTTATAATCAAGATAAAAGCTCCTGCCCTTGCTGTAGCTCTCAATATCAGGGGCAAATATCACCCACGGCTTTTTATACAGTGCATACTCGAACACAAGCGACGAATAGTCCGTCACAAGCACATCTGCCACAGGCATGAGCCTGTTTGTAGCAATATCGCAGTTAGTCAGCCCGCTGTGAAGTCTGGGGTGCATTTTTATAATGACTTTCCAAGCCTCCCCAAGCTTTTTTTCAAGCTCTGCGGCATACTCCTCGCCCACGCAATGACAATCCAAAGCATTCCCCCTGAACGTCGGCGCATAAAGCACTATCTTCTTGCCCTTATAGTCGGGATATCTCTCAAAAAACTCACGTCTGCACTGCTCGTTGTAGCTTTCATCAAAGAACACGTCCGTACGGCTGACGCCAAGGGGCTTTACGATATCTTCTTTCAGCCTGAACGCAGACACAAAAGCCTTTACGCACTCTTTACTGCTCACAGTGATAAGGTCAAAATTCCTTGTAACAGAGCCTTTGAAATGGGAAGATATATCCTCCTCGCTGTCATAGCCGAACTTTTTCAATGCTCCGCAGGAATGCCAAAGCTGAATCACTGTCGTTTCCTCACGCTTTTTGCAGGAAGTCACAGGCACAAAATAGTTGCATATGAACACAGCCCTTGCATTTGCGTAAGCTTTCATAAAGCTCATCATATATTTAAGCCCCGAGACCATTCCACAGCTTGAAAGGTCGCAGTACATCTCCCTGACCTTATAGCCACGGCTTTGAAGCTCCGCTTTTATAAGCTCCATGCTCTCAGGAGTAGAAACGCTGTTAAGGTCTGCAAGGATAACGAGCTTTTTGTCTATATCCTTTTTCTTTGACAACTTGTAGCACAGCGGCAAAAGCGTTTTTTGCAGTGCTGATTTTATGTGCTGTCTTATTATACGTTTGCGGCTCTCCATTATCCCCTAAGAAACCTCTTATATATCTTGCCTGTCAGCGATTTCGGCATTATGAAAATGAAAAACTGAAAAGTGCATGGAACAATAAAGTCCCACAGATTTGAATATCCCATACGGAATATCTTCCACCTGACATTCACAAAGGACTTTGTGTTCGCCCAGTTTCTTCTTCTCTCATAATTGTTCGCCGTAACTCTGTACATCACAAGCGTTTTGTCAAGATTTATTCCCCTTGCGCCGTCCGCAAGCATTTTCACCACGAACTCATAGTCCTCACAGCGTTTTATATTGCTGTAACCTCCCACGCTCAAAGCACGGGATTTCTTATAAACAAGGGTCTGATTATTGAACGGATTTCTCCGCCTTGCATATTTGTGTATTTCTTTATTGGTCAATGGCGTTTTCTTTGTGGCTATCACTTCGCCCGTCTGACTGTCGAACTCGTCTATATAAGCCCCAAGCATATCTATCTCAGGGTGCTTCGCCAAAGCATAAAGCGACCTTTCACAGCGGTCAGGCTTAGCGATATCGTCAGAGTCCATTTTGACTATATACTCATTTTTGCAGGCGTCTATACCTCTGTTAGCGCATCTTCCTGTGCCAACATTCTCCTTGAGCCTTATGGGGTGAAAGCACTCGTAATTCTCCTCATAGTAGTCTACTACCTCGTCAAGCTCTTTTGTGAGCTTTCCATCGCACACAAGCACAAAATCGTTCGTCACATAGGTCTGTGACAGCATACTCTCGATACTTGCCCTGAGATGTTCAGGCTTCTCTCCTGCATAAACAGACATAAGCACGCTGTATTCAGGCAACTCCACATTTTTCACTACCATAGCGCACCGTCCTTTTTTCATTCTGTCAAAATTATCCCCACAAATCTGTAAGCTATTCCATTATACCATTAAAACCGCTGTTTGTCAACGCAGGCGGGGCTGTTAAAACAACACAAAAAGGGCGGCATTTTACTGCCGTCCTTTGTATCATGACCTTATCCGTCACTTTATGACCTTAGCGCATATCTTTTCATAATTGTCTATCTTATAGTTGAGTCTGTCGATAGTCGCAGCTATCTCAGCCTGCTTTTCAAGGAGATCTTTTCTCTGCTCGATAAGCAGATTTTTTCTTGCCTCGATAGTGCTGTCGCCCTGCTGATACAAAGCAACATACTCGATAAGGGCCTCTATTTGCAGACCTGCGCCTCTCATGCACTTTATGAACTCTATCCAATTGCATGAACTTTCATCATAGTCCCTAAGACCGCTTCTCGTTCTCGGCACAGGCGGAATAAGTCCTATACGCTCATAGTATCTCAGTGTATCGGGTGTAAGCCCATATTTCTCACTAACTTCAGAAATAGTCATAGCTTTACCTCTCTATTAAAGTGCATTATACTGCTCGTCTGAAACAGGCTCGCACCACTCGTTCGATGCGCCCTCGGCAGGTATCTCAAGAGCAACGTGCGTGAACCACTCGTCCTTTGTTGCACCGTGCCAATGCTTTATCTCCGGAGCAATGTAAACAACATCACCAGGGTGTAGCTTTCTTGCAGGCTGACCCCATTCCTGATACCAGCCCTCGCCATCTGTACAAAGAAGTATCTGTCCGCCCTTGTGGTGGATATGCCAGTTATTTCTGCACTTTGGCTCAAAGGTAACGTTGAACACGCCTACGCCCTTGACATTCAGCGGTTTAAGATAGCTGTTACCTATAAAATACTGAGCAAAGTTCACATTAGGCTCGCCAAGACCGAAAAGTGAATCTGAGCAGCCGTCCTTTTCCTCAGCATACGCTTCCCTTACCATTGGAAAGACAGCCCAAGCGTTAGGCCAGCCAACATAGAATGCAGCGTGAGTGATGATCTCCACCATTTCAGTCTTTGTTACTCCGTGATTTTTAGCATTCTCGATATGATATTTGATAGAATTGTCTGTAATGCCCTTTGCCATAAGAGCTGTTACCGTAACGATACAACGGTCTCTCAGTGAGAGCTTGTCCTCTCTTGACCATACCTCGCCGAAAAGAACGTCATCATTAAGCTCTGCAAATTTAGGAGCAAGGTCGCCAAGACTATTTCTGCCTGCTGTCTGTTTTACTGCCATGGTAATTACCTCCTAGAGTTTTATTTATTGATTACATTTTACCACCTGGAGTTAGCTCCAAGTCAAGACCTTTTCTATAAAATCGTCGATATGCACAAATCGTCATGCAAAATTTGTTATCACCGACAATAGGTTAATGCTAGTCCGACACATTAAGAAAATCTTATGAAACAGTTAAGCTAATACTCGTGCGAAAGCTTCTTTAGTATGGTATCATTGATACAGTAAAAGCAAAGGAGCGGTCATTATGACAAATAAAAACAAAAAGCATATCGTAATTGCCACTGCAATTATTATTTTGGTTGTGGCATTGCTTATATACAGATATTACATTCCTGATATGAAGCCCAAGAAGCAATCCACACCTGCATCAGTGGAATACACCTATGACGACAGCGTGACTTCATCTCAGCTTGCAGAGTATAAAGCCCGGCAGGACTGGCAGCTCACATTGGTGAACAATGACACGCCTATATGCGAGAATTGCTCAGTGATACTCACCGCCCTTGACAATGGTCAGGCAGTGGACTGCCGCATTTACCCACAGCTTCAGAAAATGTTTGATGACGCACGCTCGCAGGGGATATATCCAACTATCACATCATCGTTCCGCACCGCAGAGGATCAGCAGGACATACTTAAGAGCAAATATGAACACTATCAGAAAATAGGCTACAGCGACAAAAAGGCGAAAGCCTATGCGGAAGAATGGGTGGCAATGCCCGGCACAAGCGAACACGAGCTTGGTCTGTGTGTCGATATCGCAAGCGGTGACAGCAGAGTTACAAATCAGGAAGTATGGGATTGGCTCGCCAAAAACAGCTACAAATATGGCTTTATAGAGCGTTACACAGCCGAAAAGCAAGATATTACCGGTATTATTCCAGAAGAATGGCACTACAGATATGTTGGCGAAAAGGCGGCAAAGGAAATGTATGAAAATAACCTCTGCCTTGAAGAATATTTACAGAATGTGTCATAAAAATGAAATTATGTACCCATTGTTTGATATGTAATACTGCGGGCGAACGCTGTTCGCCCCTACCACTTATTGATATGCGATTTTATGTATGGGCGACCTGAGGTCGCCCACTAATTATTTTCTTTGCAACATTCACAGCGCTGTATCACCCACCGATACAGTGCTTTTATTTTGCAAACTGATTTTTGAGTATCCCAAGCATATCCTTTGCCTGCTTTTCAAGCTGCGACCTGAGATAATAGACACCGAAAGATATCTCTTTCACGCCTTTTATTGGTATCGCTTTTAGCGGACCTTTGTAAGCGTCCTCTATGGCGGGGAAAATCATAAACCCCAGCCCCGCTTCCGCCATTGCAACTGCGCTTTCATAATCTCCACAGAATATTATCTTATCCACCTTGCCGTTCGCAAGTATCCTGTGCTGCAAGGCAAATATCTCGTCAGGACAGGTGTGGCGCTCTATAAAAATAGGTCTGCCTGAGATATCGTCCACATCAAGGCTATCCGCCTTTGCAAGAGGGTGATCTTTCTGGCAAAGGCACATAAACTGACAGCGGCAAAGCTCCACATAGTCAAAAGGCTGTTTATGAGGACTTTTAAATGACAGAAGAAGCTGTATCTTCTGATCTTTGAGCTGATTGTCTATAGACTTGAACGGAGTAAGATCTATATACGGCAAAAGATCATCATAAAGCCTGGACATTTCTCTTAGGGCAGGAGTCAAAACGTTCAGCTCCGCCTGATTGTGACAGCCTATGCTTATCCTCACAGGTTCGTCCTCAAGCTTTTCTGACAGCCTGAATTTTGCTGAGCCTGCTATTTTAAGTATCTGCTCTGCGTCTGAAATAAACATTATACCCTCTCTTGTGAGCGAAACGCTCTTGCTCGTTCGCACGAAAAGCTTCACCCCTAGTTCGTCCTCCAAAGAACCTATCTGGTGGCTCACCGCAGGCTGAGTGATGCTCACAGATTCCGCCGCCTTGGAAAAGTTAAGATACTGCGCCACAGCCAAAAAGCACTCCAATTGTACAGTATTCACAAAAACCGCCCCTTTATGTTTGTTTATTTCCGCAAATTGTTTCGTTTGGTAAACAATTCTTAATAAAAATTAAATTTGATAGCAATCTATAAAATTCTTTTATTAATTATAACATATTTGTATTTCACTTTCAAGTAAAAATGTGATATTATTAATTAAAGCAAAATGTTAGGCGCAAAAATGTAAGGAGGCGAACAATTTGGCGGATAACAGAAAAAAGAACATCCTGCGGTATTCCAAATACATTCATCTGAAAATAGAATGTGAGATAAACACCATGCTCGCAGGCAAGGGTATAACCGCCGCTCAGAGCCATGTGCTTATGTACATAATGGAACATAATGGCGAGCCTGTTTTCTCAACAGCGATACACCACGATCTGAATATTTCCCGTGCGACGGTATCAGGGCTTATAAAAAAGCTCCGTGCAGGAGGATATCTCTCCTATGAGGGCAGTGATGATGACGAACGTCACAAGAAGATAATAGCAACCGAGAAAGCCTATACCCTCCAGCAGGACATTTGCGACTGTCTTAAAAAGATAGAAACAATGGCTTTCCGTAATTTTACAGATCAGGAGCTTGACGAAATGGAACGGCTCCAGAAAAAAATGATAGCCAATACAATATAAAAATAAGCGAGAGGAGGGATCTGGCTTGAAAGAAATACTAGCACAGATCAAACAGTACAAGAAGGACTCCATTCTGACCCCTGTCTTTACCGCACTTGAGATCTTTATGGAAATGCTTCTGCCTTTTATAATGGCGAAGATAATCGACGACGGCATTGAAAAGGGCAACATGACAAACGTTTATATTTTTGGTGGCGTAATGGTAGTGGCGGCAATGGTCAGCCTGCTTTCGGGCTTTCTTGCAGGAAAATATGCGGCTTCGGCTTCATCAGGCTTTGCCTGCAATCTTCGTGAAGCTATCTACCGCAAGGTGCAGACCTATTCGTTCTCAAACATCGACAAGTTCAGCACCGCAGGTCTTGTAACAAGAATGACAACTGACGTTACAAACGTTCAGAACGCATACCAAATGATAATCCGTATTGCAGTGAGAGCGCCGCTGATGCTCATCTGCTCAATGGCAATGTGCTTTGCAGTAAGCGGCTCAATGAGCACCATATTCCTTGCAGCTATCGTTCTTCTTGGCATAGTTCTCGGAATTATCGTTAAAAAGACGATGAAAGTTTTCACAGAGGCTTTCAAAAAGTATGACGACCTTAACGCAAGCATACAGGAAAACGTATCGGCTATCAGAGTTGTAAAGGCATATGTAAGAGAGGACTTCGAGCAGAAGAAATTCAAGAAAGCCTCAGGCAACCTCTATAAGATGTTCGTAAAGGCTGAGAGCCTTATCGCACTGAACAGCCCTGTTATGATGTTCGTTATCTACTCCTGCATAATGCTCATAAGCTGGCTTGGCGCAAAGAATGTTGTTGCAGGTACGATGACAACAGGCGAGCTTTCATCTGTTTTCACATATGTTATCTCCGCCATGATGTCACTTATGATGCTCTCTATGATATTCGTTATGATATCAATGAGTACAGCAAGTATCAGACGTATCTCAGAGATACTCAAGGAAACACCTGATCTTCACAACGGTGAGAACCCAGCAAAGGATATGAAAGACGGCTCTGTTGACTTCAACAATGTAAGCTTCTCATACAAGCATGGAAGCGGAAAAATGGTGCTTAACAATATCGACCTGCACATCAAGTCCGGCGAAACTATCGGCATCATAGGCTCAACAGGCTGCGGAAAAACAAGCCTTGTAAATCTTATCAGCCGTCTTTATGACGTTGACGAAGGTTCTGTATGCGTTGGCGGCAAGGACGTAAGAGATTACGATATGGAATATCTGAGAGATCAGGTTTCTGTAGTATTGCAGAAAAACGTGCTTTTCTCAGGCACTATCCTTGACAACCTACGCTGGGGCAACGAAAATGCCACAGACGCCGAGTGTATCGAAGCCTGTGAAGCTGCCTGCGCTGACGAGTTCATTGAACGCTTCCCTGAAAAGTATGAAACTTATATCGAGCAGGGCGGCACAAACGTATCAGGCGGACAGAAGCAGCGACTTTGTATCGCAAGAGCGCTTCTGAAAAAGCCAAAGGTTCTTATCCTTGACGACTCCACAAGCGCAGTAGACACTGCAACAGACGCAAAGATAAGAGCGGCATTCGCAAAGTCTATCCCAGGCACAACAAAATTCATTATCGCACAGAGGATCTCAAGCGTCCAGGACGCCGACAGGATAATAGTTCTTGACGGTGGCAGAGTAAACGGCTTTGACACACACGAAAAGCTTGTTGAAACAAACGAGATATACCGTGAGATATATGAATCTCAGGTAAAGGGCGGCGGAGATTTCGACGTTCAGTCAGCAGGAAAGGAGGAAGCTTAAATGCCTAAGCCAATGAATAAAGAAATGGGCGGCAAGCCTAAAATGTCAGGCGACCAGATGAAAGTCCTCGGCAGAGTAATGAAATATATGCTCAAAAACTATAAAATCTCATTTATAATAGTTGTGGCGTGCATACTTATTCAGGCTGTCACCACACTTGCGGGAATGATGTTCATGCAGTCACTTGTTGATGACTACATCACACCGATGCTAAAGACCTCCAGCCATGATTTTTCACCACTTGCAAAGGCTCTCGGCGGTCTTGCAGTAGTATACGTTGTGGGCATTGCGGCTTCATACGCATACAACAGGATAATGGTAAACATCGGTCAGGGTACGCTGAGAAACATAAGAGATGATCTGTTTCTCAACATGGAAACACTTCCTATCAAGTATTTTGACACGCACCCGCACGGTGACATCATGTCAGTATACACAAATGACGTTGATACTCTCAGACAGTTTATCAGCCAGAGCATACCTCAGCTTATAAACTCTCTTGCAACACTTATATCCACCCTCGTTTCCATGATAGTCCTCAACATTCCTCTTACCATACTCTCTATCGCAATGGCATTTGTAATGGTAAAGGTGACCAACGATCTCGCTTCAAAGTCAGGAGCGCACTTTGCGGCTCAGCAGCGTGACCTTGGCGCAGTTGACGGCTTTATCGAAGAAATGCTTGACGGACAGAAAGTAGTAAAAGTGTTCTGTCACGAGGATAAAGCAATAGAAGACTTTGTAAAGATAAATGACAAGCTGAGAGTCAGCGCAAACGAAGCTAACAAGTACGCTAACATCATGATGCCGATAAACGCAAATATCGGAAACCTCAGCTATGTGCTTTGTGCCATTGTGGGAGCTATCCTTGCCATAAACGGCTATGCAGGTCTTACCCTCGGCACTATCGTAACATTTGTATCCCTTAACAAGAACTTCACACAGCCTATCACACAGATAAGCCAGCAAATGGCATTCGTTGTTCAGGCTACCGCAGGCGCAGGCAGAGTGTTTGACCTCCTCGACCAGAAGCCTGAAACAGACGAGGGCTATGTTGAGTTCGTTAATGCAAAATATAACCTGAACGGTGAGCTTGAAGAGTGCAAAGAGCGTACAGGCATATGGGCTTGGAAGCATCGTCATCAAGCTGACGGCACTGTTGACTACAAGAAAATGGAGGGCGAGGTCGTATTTGACGGTGTTGACTTCGGATATGACGACAGCAAGATAGTTCTTCATGACGTAAAGCTTTTTGCAAAGCCTGGTCAGAAGATAGCTTTTGTAGGCTCAACAGGTGCAGGAAAGACAACTATCACAAATCTTATCAACCGCTTTTATGACATTCAGGACGGCAAGATACGCTATGACGGAATAAACATTACAAAGATAAAGAAGCCTGCTCTGAGAAAAACTCTCGGCATAGTTTTGCAGGACACACACCTTTTCACAGGCACAGTAATGGAAAATATCCGCTACGGCAACCTTGATGCCACCGACGAGGAATGTATGGCAGCCGCAAGACTTGCAAACGCAAATGGCTTTATAGAAAGACTTCCTGACGGCTACAACACTGTTCTCACAGGCGACGGCTCGAACCTTTCACAGGGTCAGCGTCAGCTCATAGCCATTGCAAGAGCGGCAGTCGGCGATCCTCCTGTTCTTATCCTTGACGAGGCTACCTCCTCTATCGACACAAGAACAGAGAGTCTTGTTCAGGCTGGTATGGACGCTCTCATGCAGGGCAGAACAACATTCGTTATCGCCCACAGACTTTCAACTGTCAGAAACTCAGACTGCATAATGGTACTTGAGCAGGGCAGGATAATCGAGCGTGGCACACATGACGAGCTTATTGCCAAAAAGGGCAAGTATTATCAGCTCTACACAGGAAACTTCGCAGAAGAAACAGCATAAAATAGGCTATTCCGCCCAAAGGAAAACGCCACGGAGAGAATATCTCCGTGGCGTTTTTGTGCAATAAAAATGCGGCTGACAAAAGCCAACCGCAATAAATCTTATTCTTCTTCCTCTTCGTCCTCATCGAAATCTTCTTCATCGATGCCCATTGGACGAGGCATATCATCTGTCATAGGCTCATCTGCTCTTCTGAAATATGAGTCGAAATCAAAACGTCCCATGCAGATACGCTCCCAGTATGGTTTACCCGGCTCAAGCACCATAACATTATGCTCATGAACTTCGATAACATCATAGATCTTGCCGTATGAATCCTTTACCTGATCGCCCTTTACAACATTGGTCATTATATTCACCTTCCTTGTCATATCTTGAATTATACCACATTATAAGAGCCTTGTCAATCGGCTTGGAAAATTTTTTGCCCTAAATACTTACCTTCTTCACAGCCGACCACTTGCCGTACACTTTGGTCTTGCCAATTGTCTTATAATCCCTTGCCTTGACGTAATATGTCTTTTTGCTTTTAAGACCTTTTATTGTGCCTTTGTTCTTTGAGTTTCCGCTGAGCCACAAGGACTTGCTGTTCTTAAAGCCGCTGTTGTCGGCATATGACACTTGATAGCCTGAATTTGAGCTGTGCTTTGCAAGAGTTACCGCTATCTTCTTTCCGCTCTTGTCGCCCTTGGCAGAAATGCTCTGTCCCTGTGGGTTTATCTTGAAAGTCTTTGTTATCTTACCTGTGTAGCTTCCCTTCCCTGTGACAGTCACCTTAGCAGTGCCTATGTCCTTGTTTGCGGAGTAGCTTACAGTATAGTCCCTGTCCTTTTTGAGGGTGACATTTCCGTCCTTTACAGTGACAGCAGGCTTCAGCGCCTTACCTGTCCACACCTGATCTGACACCTTGACAGACGCCTTCCCGACAGATCTTTTCGTTGCTGATCTTACCTTTATCTCAGCGGAATATCCGCCGTATACCCTTTTGCCTGACACAGTTTCATAACAGCGTACTTTGTAATAATAATCTGTGTTCGCCTTGAAAGATCCATCTGTAAACTTTCCTTTTGCAGTCGTCCCCACGGCAGAGTATTTTCCCTTTGCGCCTGTTTTCCTGTATATCTCATAGCCGCATTTGTTAGTTGATCTGCCAGAAAAGCTGATCTGTATATCCGTGTTATTCACAGAATTCACAGACAATCCTGATACTTTCGGCAGGCTGATAGAAGAATCAGCGCTCTTTGACACTGCCGCAGACTTTGAGCCGTTCACAGCGTTGTCTTTCAGCGAAGCCTTGCTGTGAGAGCTTACGCTTATGCCGCTTTTTCCTGAGCCACTTATGCTGTTTGAATTTACACTCACAGAACTGCTGTAATTTGACACGCAAATGCCGTTCTGCTTGCTGTTTGATATCTTATTTGAGCTTAGAACCACACTGCCGCAGCGGTCTGTAACAAGCAATCCATGCTTGCCTGCGCCAGAAACAGTGTTTGAAGCCGCCTTGCCAGAAGCGTTCTTGCTGAACACGATACCATGCCCCACGGCATTTTTAACTTTGTTGCCTGAGCACTCGCCCTTTGATC
The DNA here is from genome assembly GCF_040924265.1 of Ruminococcus sp. RTP21198st1_G1_RTP21198_201120. NCBI lineage: Bacteria > Bacillati > Bacillota > Clostridia > Eubacteriales > Oscillospiraceae > Ruminococcus > Ruminococcus sp. RTP21198st1_G1_RTP21198_201120. Next base: position 45,452 of record NZ_JBCOMH010000014.1, on the reverse strand, counting down.
CGTTATAAATAAGAATGCCCGTGTCCCCCGCCTTTGAAATGCTGTTGGACTTTATCACAGCGGAAGAATTTGCAGCCACTGCTATACCATGCTTTTTCGCTGAATTTACGCTGTTTGAGCTTGCAATATTGTTCTCAGAGCCGTTGTAGATATTTATTCCGTTCATTCCAACGTTCTCTATGGTATTGTTCTCAAGGGTATTCCCTGAGCTGTCAGTAACGGAAGCACCGTTTCTGGCTGAGCCTGAAATATAGTTATCTATTATCTTTATATTATCACACTCGTTGAGAGTAAGACCATTTTTATCCTTGTAATTAATACCGTCCTGCTTTGTAACGAGAATATTTGATTCGATACTGCAATTCTCAGCGTCATTAAGTGCGATAGTGGTTCCGTTGCTCTCGATTCGATTTTCGAGGATCTTTACTCCTGCCACTCTGAAATTATAGTCAGGGATAACACCATTGTCCTTGACCTCATACCCTGTCAGGCGTATGCCGCTTGTAATGCCATATTCGTCATCACCGCTTACAGAGATAGTGTTAGATGAAATAACAGAGTTTGCGTCGTCCTCAAAGCCGTCAACCGCTTCCTCCATAGACTTCACCACAGGGGGATTGAAATTGTTGTTAGGCAGGCTGGACATTGCCTTGAAGTCTATACCGCTTGCGCAGTTTGTGATAGTGTTATTTGTTATGGTACAATTCTTATAATTGTACATTATCATTGCCACATCGTCGAGGTTTTCAAAAACGTTGCCCTCAATAAGGATATCTGTATAATAGATACCCAGAGTGGCGGAATGAGAACCAAGACCTCTGCAAATGCCTGAGAAAAGATTATTCTTTATGACCACATTTTCGCATGATGTATCGTCAAAAGGCGCATAGCCTGCAAAAACTCTGCTGTTGTTCATGCAATCAAGCTGAATGGCTTCTTTTTTCCTGTAGCCTGTATATCCTGTAAAAGTACAGCCCTCTATGGTGACGTCAGCCGCACCGCCTATCTCCATATGATGACCGTTCTCGTTATTTTTGACGTGCATATCTTTCAGAAGAATATTTCTGCAATGTGCAAATCTGATATTTGAAAAATCTGCGGTATTTGGCCACTGATCTGTGTTTCCGTTCCAAAGCCCGCCCTCGACGATAACATTTTTAACGCCGTCATAGCCGCCGACACCATTATTATCACACCTGAGCATAGGTCCATAGGAAATGCACCTTTTTATCTCAACGCCCTCTTCACAGTATATCCAAGTATCGCTGTATACCACAAGTGCAGAAGAAATAAGATACGTTCCCTTTGGTATCACGACCTTTGTGAAAATGCCCTGTCCTGAATTTTCCTGTGCAGCGTCAAGCGCCTGCTGTATCTGCTTTCCGGTCATGGCGTTTCCTGTGTTGTCTGCACCGAAGTCATTAACCACGTTATAAGTGACGATTTTCATGCCGTCTGTATCAAAATACGCACCTGTCACAGCCGTATCTGCCGCTTCTGCCACCGATGTTATAGCCGTAGAGAAGCCCTCGGGGATCACTGTGATAACGAGCAAGAGCGTTGTCAAAAGTGCCGCTATCCGTCTGAAAACGTTTTTTTTACTGATAATTCTGTAGTCTTTGATGTTCATTCTGCTGTGTTCTCCTTAAAGTTCGGCTATATTTTTCTTGCCGCTGACAATTATTCGTACAAATAGTATTATAAATCATTTATAAGTATCTGTCAACAAATGCTAAACTTTTCGTGAACACTGCACAAATTTGGCTGTGTATTTTTGGCACAAAAAAAAGCTCCCCTGACGCATAAACGTCAAGAGAGCCTTTAAAGCAAAATATTTTACTGCACTTCCACTTTTTCGCCCATGATAGATCTGATAGCGTGGACACGGCACACCTCTGCACACTTTCCGCAGTTTGTACACTTTTCATAGTCGATAACAGCGTGGTTGTTCTGCACTGTAACGGCACCTGACGGACAGTTTTTCTCGCACAGCTTACAGCCTATACAGCCGTTAGGACAAACAGACCTTGTCACTCTGCCCACATCTCTTGATGAACAGCAGATATCCACAGCCTGAGAGATCCTTCTCACTGCGATAAGACCATTTGGACAGGCTTTTGCGCAAAGCCCACAGCCCATGCACTTTGCTTTGTCGATAACGGCAATGCCGTCAACGATAGATATTGCCCCCTGAGAGCAGACCTTGATACAATCGCCGTAGCCTAAACAGCCGCTTGTGCAAAGCTTGCTTCCGTCATAAAATCTGTTGCACGCCGCACAGCTCTGAATGCCGTCAAAATCGTATTTATGCGGTGTATGAGAGCAATCTCCCGAACAGCGCACGAAAGCCACCTGTGGCTCTGCTGCAGTCACTTCAACGCCCATTATCTCGGCTATCTTCTTTGCAGCAGCCTCGCCTCCCGGACGGCAAAGGTTACATTCTGCACCTTTGTTCACGATAGCGTCGGCATAGTCTGCACAGCCCGAAAAGCCACAAGCGCCACAGTTTGCCTGCGGAAGCGCTTCTGCGATAGCGTCGACACGCTCATCCACCTCAACGGCAAAAACTTTTGAAGCCACCGTCAGCAGAACGCCTGCCAATATGCCCAAAGCGGCAAATATAGCCAAAGGGATCAAATATTCCATATCATTCTCCTCTTTCAGAATTTCAGTTTTTGTTGTGTTTCATTATATTATTATCCATAAAATCAAGGGTCATCTTAATGCGGTTTTTGATATTAACGTCCGCTGTTCCCGAATCGTGATCGACCGCCGTTATGATGCTGTCTGGGTAGAGCTTTTTTATACGCTTTATTATGCCTCTTGCACAGGTGTGGCTCACAAGGCAGCCAAACGGCAACAGCATCACAACACCTTTGCAGCCGTTCTTCAACGCTGAACACATTTCTGCACCGATAAGCCAGCCGTCCCCCATTGTTTCGCCAAGGCAGCCAAAGTTTTCACCGTAGCTTTTCAAGGATCTATAGTCTTCCATAGGCTCGAAACCGTTTTGTACAAGTGCAGAATTCATTTTGCACCAAAGCGTTTTCATATAGGCAATAAGGACTTTTGCTCCCACACCTGCCAAGGTTTTTCTTCCGTAAATGTTATCATCATTTGTACAGGAATCGACAAGGTACATTATGTATGGAACAAAGCCGCTCATATATATCTGACAACCGAGATCACGGAGGTATTTCTCCGTTTCGCCGTTGCCGAGAGCACAGAATTTTATGTAAAGCTCCCCTGTTACGGCGACCTTTTTGACCGATCTGCTTTTATCACAATTTATTGTAGCAAAGCTTTCGCATATCTTGCGGAATATGACGCACATTGAGATTGGATCGGCTGCTTTGCCATGTTCAAAGAGCCGTGACAGCCTGCTGTTCCATAGGCGGACTTTATCAAGCGTTTCACCCTTTTTTAGTTCATAGGGTGAAAGCTCATTATAAAGATACAAAAGCAAGTCACTGTAATAGATCGCTGCACAAGCCGTCAGCACCATTTTAGGCGTTATGGAAAATCCGCTGTGTTTCTCAACGCCGCTGACATTAAGTGACACCACAGGAACATTTTGCAGACCGGCTTTCAAAAGAGCTTTTCGCAGCAGCATAATGTAATTGCACGCTCTGCACCCTCCTCCTGTTTGAGGCAGCAGCAGGGCTGTTTTTGCGGTGTCATATTTGCCGCTTTTCAATGCACATATGAACTGTCCTATTATGAGGTTGCAGGGAAAGCAGACATCATTATTTGAATATTCCCAGCCTGCGTTTATCATTTGTGACCGACTGTATTCGTTCACCCCGATAACGTCGCACTTATATCCACCGCTAAGAAATGCATATTTAAGCAGCGGAAAGTGGAAGTCAAGCATTGATGGTATCAATATAGTGTGGGTCTTTTTCATCGGCTTTGTAAATTCAACCCTTGATCGTTTCATATCGATAAATTATTATCAGATTATTCCCGAAAAGCCCATAAAGCTTAGCGAAACGATAGACGCCGCAATGAGCGTTGCAGGTACGCCCTTGAAAGTTTCAGGAAAATCGCAGTTTTCTATCCTTGCTCTTACTCCGCTGAAAAGCAAGAGGGCAAGAGTAAACGCAAGTCCTGTTCCAAGTGCGTTTGTGAGGGACTGAAGAAAATTATAGCCGTTGTCTATGTTTCCGATAGTAACACCGAGAACTGCACAGTTGGTTGTGATAAGAGGCAGATAAACGCCCAGTGCCTTATAGAGAGGCGGCATCATCTTTTTCATGACTATCTCAACAAGCTGAACGAACATTGCTATAACAAGTATGAACGCCACTGTTTTTAGATACTCTATACCGAAATGCTCAAGCAGTCTGTATACAGGATATGTGATAGCTGTTGCGCATATCATAACGAATATTACTGCTGCGCCCATTCCCACAGATGATTTCATCTGCTTTGATACGCCAAGGAAAGGACATATTCCCATGAACTGAGAAAGCACAACGTTATTTACGAACACACAGCCGATAAGTATAAGTATGTAGCTCATTTTTATGCCTCCTCACTCTCTGTTCTGCACTGACCCTTGCACAAAGCCGCATTCGGACAGCCTGAGCAGGAAATCTCCTTTGGCGGCTTCTTGTTCGCTATCTTGTTCACAAGTGCGATAAGACAGCCAAGCACGAAAAATCCGCCTGCCGGCATGATGAACACTGTCATAGGATCGTCGCACAGGAAAGGTATCTTGAAGCCGAACCATGAGCCTGTGCCAAGTATCTCTCTTATAGAACCCATTGTGAAAAGTGAAAGTGTAAATCCAAGACCCATTCCAAGTCCGTCAAGTATGGACGGGAATATCTTGTTCTTGCTGGCAAAAGCCTCCGCTCTGCCAAGGATAATACAGTTTACCGTGATAAGGGACAGGAATACGCCTAATGCACTGTAAAGCTCAGGTATATAGCCTTTCATAAGAAACTCGATAAGAGTAACGAAGCCTGCGATTATTACGATAAAACAAGGCAGTCTTACAGCCTTTGGGATAACGTTTTTCAAAAGGGATATAACAAAGTTTGAGCAGACAAGCACGAACGTTGTGGCAAGTCCCATGCCGATACCGTTTTTCGCCATTGTTGTGACCGCAAGCGTCGGACACATACCAAGAAGCGTAACAAGAGTCGGGTTTTGCTTTATGATACCCTTTGTAAATTCATACAGATTAGAATTTTTCTCAGCCATTGAGTATCTCCTCCTTATGCTCGTCAAAAAGCTTCACAGCCTTTTTGCACGCAGATTTCATTCCCTTTGAAGAATAGGTGGCAGCGGTAACATTGTCGATAGAATTTTCATCAGTGTCAACACCAAAGCCCTTTAGCTTTGAAAGAAAACTATCGTCCTGCACCTTTGTGCCAAGACCCGGAGTTTCGCCTATAGAGAGAAATTCTATCCCCTCGACAGTTCCCTCGCTGTTTATACCAATAAGCAGATGAAGTCCACCCTTTGAATAGCCGTCCTCAGTTATCTCGATAACGCATCTGCCGTTATCCTTGTCTGTGATAATGGAGTTCACGCCCTCTGTGTCGAACGTAACAGGCGTCTTGCTGTCACCCTCGCCGTCAAGCATTATCTCATAATCGCCCTTGCCGAATATCTCCTCACAGCCCTTTTTCATATCGTCTGTAAGAACACCTGTATTGTCAACATATGTGGCATTATAGGCAAGCACCAAAAGTCCGCTGACAACTATACATATTATAGTCAGCACCAATGGAGGCATTATTTTATCTTTCATTCAGACTTCGCCTCCTTCTTCTTTGATATAGCCCCTAAAGGCTTTGTTTTTGTTATCATGTCGATATATGGTGTAAGTATATTCATAAGCAGTATGGAGAATGAAACGCCCTCAGGATAAGAGCCGAAGAAACGAATCACACAAGTGATGATACCACAGCCGATACCGAATATCACCTTGCCTGTTTTTGTAACAGGAGTTGTAACATAGTCAGTTGCCATGAAGAATGCACCGAGCATTACGCCGCCTGCAAGTATCTGATAGATGCCGTCCTCGCCGCAAAGATATGAGAACACGAAAACTGTGCCGATAAATGCAAGAGGTGTATGTACTGAGATTATCTTCATCATTATAAGGTATATGCCGCCAATGAGCAATGCCGCCGCAGACACCTCGCCAAGACAGCCGCCTACTTTTCCAAGGAAAAGGTCGAGATAATCGGCAGGGGCGGAATGTGCCGCCGCAAGAGGTGTTGCACCTGTTACGATATTGTCAGGATCATAGAAAGGCACTACCCAATGGGTCATGTTGCCTGTGAAAGCAAGCATAAGAACTATTCTTCCCACGATAGCAGGGTTGGCAAAATTCTGTCCCAGACCGCCGAAAAGCTGCTTTACTATAACGATAGCAACGAATGTGCCGATAGCAGCCTGCCAATAAGGCATTGTCACAGGGAGATTGAACGCCAAAAGCATACCGGTCACAAGTGCCGAAACGTCCTTTGTGGAATCAGGCCTTTTCATTATAAGATTGCAAAGCCTTTCCCATATGAGTGCCGTTATCATGCAGAAGCCTGTGAGCATAAGCGCACGTCCGCCGAAAACGTAGGCAGACATTGCAAGTGCAGGGCAAAGCGCCACAAGCACATGGGTCATCACCTTAGAGGTAGAAATATTATCCCTTATCTGAGGTGAAGGGCTTACCAGCATTTTTTCCATATTTTCTTACCTCCTTATGTTCTTATGAAAGCTTTTGCAAGCTGATTTTTCTCTGCAAGATCTCTCTTTGCAGGACAGACGTATGAACACGAACCGCAGTTCATGCAAAGACCCACCTTGAGCTTCATAAGAGCTTCCTTATCACGCCTGTCATAAGCCTTTTCAAGCTCTGTAGGCATAAGATTCAGCGGACAAGCAGAGATACATCTTCCGCACTTTATGCAGTTTGTCTGTGCGCACCTGTCCTCGATGCCCTTTTTCTTATCAGCCTTTTCACCAAATGCAAGAATGGCGTTTGTGGTCTTTGTCACAGGGGTGTCAAGCTCATAAAGGCACATTCCCATCATAGGACCGCCAAAAAGGGCTTTTCTAACCTTTTCTTTATCGCAGTCACCGAATTTCAGTATATCCTCCGCAGAAGTTCCTATAGGTACTTTCACATTGCATGGAGTAGATACCACGTCACCGTCAACAGTTATACGCTTTGATATGAGTGGCATACCTGTTTTGGAATACTCGCCGATAAAGCCTGCTGTGGTAACGTTCATTACGATAACGCCCTGATCTGACGGAAGCTGACCCTCGCCAACTGCACGTCCCGTGGTGTTGAATATTATCACCTTTTCTGCACCCTGAGGATAGCATGACTTCAGCACCTTTACTTCGATACTTTCATCATCAGCCGACTTTTCACGCATAAGCTTTATAGCCTGTGGCTTGTTGTCCTCGATGCCGATAACGACCTTTTTAAGCCCCAGCATATCACGCACGAGCTTTATTCCGCACATAACATCGTCAGCGTTCTCCATCATCTCACGGTAGTCGCTTGTTATGTAAGGCTCACACTCAGCGGCGTTTATAACAAGGGTATCGACCTTGTATTTGTTCTCGTCAAAGTTGAGCTTTATGTGCGTCGGGAAGCCTGCACCGCCCATTCCGCAGCAACCTGACTGCCTTACGGCTTCGCAAAGGCTCGCTTTGTCTGTTATAACAGGCGGCTTTACGTCAGGTGATACCTCCTGCTCTCCGTCGGTGTCGATCTCCACCATTTTGCACACCTTTCCGCCTGCTGTGAGCAGTTCGGATATCGCCGCCACTGTGCCTGACACAGACGAGTGAACAGGGCATGACATAAAAGCGTTGCTTTCGCCTATGACCTGTCCCACAAGCACTCTGTCACCCTTGGCAACTGTCGGCTCGCAAGGTGCTCCCATGTGCTGTGACATGGATATCTTCACTCTTGCAGGCAGCGGCATGGCGATAGTTTCGCTGTTTTCCGTCCCCTTTTTGTGGGAAAGAAAAATGCTGTTGAGTTTCATAATTTTCCCCCTTATCATACTTTATGACTATTCAAACCTGAATTTATCATCACTTATACTTATCCTGCTCTTTATACTGTCAGAGCAATAAACTACGCCATTTTCATCAATGGCAATAACTTCTATATCTTCATCACTGAGCCACCTGTCAAGCTCACCGCTTCCGCCAATAAAAATGCAGGTAGACAGAAAATCGGTTTCAATGCCGCTCTGCCCTATCACAGTGACTGAAACAAGGTCTGTTTCGCATGGATAGCCTGTTGTCAGGTCAAAAATATGGCTCCACTTTTTGCCCTGTGCTTCAAAATAACGCTCATATCCACCAGAAGTGGAAACAAATCCACCGCCGCTTGTGAAGCTAAGGCAGGTGTTATCGTTATCAAAAGGGTCTGTGACCGCAACCTTGAAATCTGTTTTATCCGGCTTCTGCCCGTAAAGAAGCGTTGACGAGCCAAAGCTCACCACCGCACAATCGGCTTTTTCACTATCCAAAAGCTTTTTCACTTCGTCAAGGGCAAAGCCCTTTCCGTCACAGCCCACGTCTATCTGTGTGCCGTTTTCAAGGACACATTCGCTCCCTGAAATCTTTATATTCTCATATCCCACAGCGGAAAGAGCAGTCTGTATCTCACTTTGCTCAGGCACTCTCGGCTCATCGCCAGTAACGTTCCAAAGTGCTGTCAGCACCCCTGCGGAAATATCCGCTCCGCCGTATTTTTTTGTAAGCTCTATGCTCTTTCCTATAAGCTGTGCAGTTTCCTCAGAAAGCTCAAGCCTGCCGCTCTCATTGAGCCGCGATAACTCCGAGCCTTCCTCATAAGGCGAATAAAGCTTTTCCAAAGCCTTTATCCTGTCCTTCACCGCCTCAGCGTCGCCACCGTATACAGCGGCTGTGCATGGGCAATCCATGGCGAAAAATGTCGCCTCGTCAGGCTTTTTATCTAAGTGCATCATCACCGCTCCGCACACCATAAGAGCCGCCGCACACGCTACCGATACAAACAGCCGCCTTTCAGGCTTTTTCATTTTTATACCTCACTTGAAATTAGTTGAAAAGTGTGTTATAATATCCGAAGTATGATAACATCGGTATCAAAATTCTTATGTGCAAGCGAGCAAAATGTGTTCGCACTCTTTGATAAACGCCCTCAGTTCAGGATTTTTTCCCACTGAAACCTCGAGCCTGTTCACCTTTTTTCCTGCCATACCAAGGATCCTGTCAAGGTCTTTAGGCTGAGCGGAAAGATATTTTACACAGCGTTCCATGGTTTCCTCAGTGTCAAGCTCAAAAAGCTTGTGGGAGTTATGAGGATTTTCAGAGTAAAGCTTTCTCAAAAGCATATAGGTGCATATTTTCACCGCCATGTCCGTCTGAGTTTCAAGACCCTTTATGCCGCTGTCTTTTATAAGCTCCCTCAGCAGCTCGCTTCCCTCGTCCAAACAGCCTAACGCAGAGTTTTTTTCTCTGACCTTGACTAAACCGAACACATCTTCATAGGAAGCGCCGTAAAGCTTTATAAGAGCAATGATGATATTGACGTTCTGCTTTTTGCCGTGTTCAACGGCTGATATGCAAGACTGGCTGGTGCCAACTGCTCTAGCCGCACGGCTTTGTGTATAGCCGCTTTCTATCCTCGCGGCGGTAAGCTTCTCACCTATCCTGAGAGTCAGCTCATCTTTGCTGTCATTGCTCATGTAATATCTCCCATGTATAAAATCATATTAGTTTTTCAACCATTATTCTATTATACTATAAATTTATGTATTTGTAAATATAAAATCTATAAAATGACGTATTTAAGTGAAAAAAATTTGTGCAGGTTTTAAAGCACTTATCATAAAAGAAAAAGAAAGCAGGTATTTTAAATATGAAAGGCTACAGAATAGCATTTATCCGTCACGGAATGACGCAGGCAAATCTTGACGGACGTTATATCGGTACAACCGACTTGCCTCTGTGCAGAGAGGGTGCTGACCAGCTTTATGAAAAGATAGAAAAGTACGATTACCCTTCGGTGCAGAAGGTCTACACCTCGCCTTTAAAAAGGTGCAAACAGACTATATCTATACTCCAGCCTAACAGACTTGTGGCTGAGATGCCCGAGCTTCGTGAAATGGACTTCGGCAAGTTTGAGAACAAGACCGCTGATGAGCTTATGAACGACCCTGATTATGAGCAGTTCATAAAAGGAGGACTTGACAATCCTCCACCGAACGGTGAATCAACAAGAGATGTCATAAACCGCTGTTATGAAGCTCTGAACATCATCATTTCCGATATGATGTATGAGGGTCTTACAAATGTTGCGGTATGCACCCACGGAGGTCTTATAATGAATATGCTGGCAGGCTTCGGCGTTCCGAAAAGGAAGCCTATGGACTATGCCTGCGATTTCGGCGAGGGCTTTGAAGTCATGGTGACAGCTTCCATGTGGCAGCGTTCAAGCGCTTTCGAGGTAATAGGAACATATCCGCCAAAATATGAGGAAATGCCTGATTACACTGTTGAGGATTATTATACCGACTAAGAGGATAAGTAAACAGTAAAAACAGAAACGAGGGGGGAAAAGGCTTGACAAACAAAGAGATAAAACTATCGGCAAGAAAAAATATAAGCCAGAACATGGGAAACTGCGTATCGCTCACGGCATTTTTGTTTGCGGTATTTGTATTTCTTGGTCTGTGCGAGCTTGCCCTTTTTATGCTTTTCAAACGCATTGGCTGGGAGTACTTTTTCTCGTGGCAGGGAATAAAAGATCATGTTTCCGTAAGGCTATTCTGGTTTCTTGACCTCATTGTCATTATACCTTTTGCATCTTTTGAAATGTGGACTGTCCGCAGATTTTTTGTTGATATTGCAAGAGCAGACAGCTATGTGGGATCGAGGCAGTATATAAACTCACATTCCTATGTATATTATTCCCACACCATGTTTTCTTCCATTATAATTAATTCACTGAAATTATTTTCCGCAGTACCTTTCGCTATCTCAACCTACAGCGTGTATTATTGGGGCTGGGTATGCAAGCTCAGCGAGCTTACCTCCGCAGGTCTTCTTTGTTTCATGTTCTCACTCGGTCTGTCTGTTGTGTTTTTCGGACTTATGGTGCATTACTGGATATCCCTTGCCCTTGCGCCATATATAATGACTCTAAACCCACGCACCAACATTTTTGACGCCTGCGATCTTTCTGTAAGGCTCATGGACGGTCAGCATGGCAGATATATCTCGTTCCTGCTGAGCTTTGTTATGTATATCCCCGCACTTCTGTTAGTATATCCTGTTTTTATCATCTATCCATATTTCAGACTAAGCTATATAGTGTTTTTGCAGGATATAATGGGAAGCTACTGGCAGGACAAAATGCCGTCAATGATAAAGCGCTGGAGGAAATACAGCAAATGACTGTGACAATAACAAAAGAAGAAAATGAAAAAGCCCTTGAATGTGTACTGCGTTCAAGGGGCTTTTCAAAAAGGCTCATAACAAGGCTCAAACGCACTGAAAACGGCATGACAAGAAAGGGCGTCCTTATCCGCACTGTTGACCTTGTATATGAAAATGACATCATCATGATAAACGAGGGTGACGGTGAAGCTCTTGACCCTAATCCTGACCTGAAAGCTGATATCCTCTATGAGGACAGCGAGGTGGTGGTGTTCTCAAAGCCGCCTTTTATGCCCTGCCACCCGTCAATAAAGCATCGTGACGATACGCTGGGAAATCTTTTTGCCGCACTTTATCCAAGCCTCGCTTTTAGACCTGTCAACCGCCTTGACCGCAACACGAGCGGCTGTGTGCTTGTGGCAAAAAGTCAGCGAAGCGCCGCAATGCTCCAAAAAAGCTTTGAAAAGACCTATGTTGGAATAATAAAAGACCTGCCCCACTGCGGTGGGCGTATCTGTGCGCCTATCGCAAGGGAGCAGGAAACTATAATAAAACGCTGTGTGAGGGCTGACGGACAATATTCCGCAACGGATTATCTTGTACGCAAAAGGCTGGGAGATCTTTCTCTTGTGGACTTCTTTCTTGAAACCGGCAGAACGCATCAAATAAGAGTACACTCGGCTTTTATGGGCTATCCTCTCCTGGGTGATGACCTTTATGGCGAGGCAAGCCCTCTTATAAGCCGTCAGGCTCTCCACTGCGAGAAAATGACTTTTCAAAGCCCCGAAAACGGCAGGATAGTGACTGTTACCGCACCGCTTCCCGAGGATATGCTCTGTCTTATGACACCCGACAGGTGATATCCGTTTCAAGCTCCACCGAGCCTAGCACTTCATCAAGGCGGTCGGCATACTTTAGATAGCTTTGCGGATATTTGTGACGGAAAAGCCGCCACACATCAAAAATATCCGTCCTGTTCTCATACAGGGCTTTGTTCCACACCCCTGTGATATTTTCTTCAAGGCGCTGTTTCACAAGTGCCGCCACCTGGTCTGAGCTTTTCTCGTCACGGATATCAAGAGAACTGTGTGCAAGAACAGTGAGCTTCAATCTGCATACGAGCCTGCCATTCTCGTTATCAAGCTTCAGGCTGTGGCTGTCAGAGGTTATCCTAACGTCCATGGGGCTTCCATTATATTCGATCATATCATAATACTGCTCTGCCTTTCCCGTGAACCACAGACAGCCTGATGCGTCAGCGTGGGAAAGATAACTCTCAAGCACCGTACCTTTTCGTATAAGGGCGGTCTTTTTTATTTCCAAAAGCGGCTCCTGCTGTTCCGCTGACTTTTCCTCATGGCTCTCCGCAAAATCTCCCAGCGGTTGTTTGATAGAGATAACTGGCATAGCGATATACTGCGGTGATCTTATGCAGGAAAGCAGATCGATAAGGCGGCACTCCACCGTTATGCCGTTTTTCACACCCATTTTTATGACCTGTGTGAAGTTTTCTGAGGACATCGTTCCCCTTGTCAGCTGAACGTTCATAAGCTCCTCTGCAGTATTTTCCGCCAGGCAAAGCTCCACTCCAAGAAAAACATTTTTGTCCTTTATAGCAAAAGAGAACAGCTTCTCCGGAGAGGAAAGATCTATATTTTTATTAAAGCATATTATTTGAAGATGGCCAAAAAAGATCTCCCTGCCTAGCTGATACTGACAGCCCTCAATGGCGTCTCGGATACTCCTGCCTTTGCAATTGACAGTCTGTATATTGGACTGGCTCACATCAAGAGGAGTGTCAGAACCCATACTCTGGGTCTTAAAGACCTGCAATGACACATTGTATTCCCCGTTTTCATAGTCAACGCCCATGGCGTGGCAAAGAACACGCTCCTCGATATCCACCTGCCTGCCGAAAGAAGAAGACAACAGCGTCACTGCTGCGATAAAAAGCACAACAACTACCTGTATCTTACGCTTTTTCATCAGATCTCGCCCCCTTTTTCACAAATATCAGGCATAGAAGCGGTATTACGCCTCCGAGAAATATGAGTGGGATAGGGCTGAGCCCTGCGTATGCGATGCTCTCCCACTTGTGAGGCAAGAGCCAGAAAAGCGTTGCCGCCGCAGGAATCACCGCTGTTATTATCACGCCCGAGCCAGAACCGAGCTTAGGAAAAACATATCTCAGGCATCTCCCTGAACAATGGAAATATACTCCCAGCTTATATACCGAGAGCATTACCCACACGCCCATAACAGCGGCGTCATAGCGTTCTATTATGGCAGTGCGTGAAAATGCCGCAAGTGCGAAGAATGGCAGTTTTGCAAGAAGAGTGTAATCTCCAAGTATCATTGTGATAAAGCCTAAGACTATTTCAACAAGGGCAAGCCTTGTGAGCAGAAAATACACAGACGTTTTTGCTGCATTGCCCTTTGTTGAGGGTAAAAGAAAAACTATCACTGCAAGATAAGAGCTTCTTGCAAGCTCGCTGACAGCAGAATGAAAAATGCCTTTTCCAACGTTTCTTTCCGCAAGGTGAAAATCAACGAATGTGAAATCTTCAAGAGAGCTTATAACAAGGATAGATGTCACAAAGAGAAAAAGTACAAAAAGCACTGTTCCCGTTTTTCCTATGACCCCAAGGCCTGACATTGCAACATATATCCCGCAGGCGACAACGCTGAGAACTATCATGAGCCGTGGTATATAATCAGAAAAATAATAATCCATAAAATAGGTGAAGGTGCCGATAACATAAAATGACACTGTAAGAAAATATGCAAGATACAATGTACAAACTCCCCTGCCTGCCCACTTTGAACGGCTCACCACAAGAGTGCATGGGTCATCATTAGGAAAACGCTTGTGGAAAGCCGCCATACCGCATATCATAACTATCTGAAAAACTGTAGACAGCACTGTTCCAAGCATAAGCTCCAAAGCGTTTGCGGTGCTTTCAGGGAGAAATGTCATCATTGAAAAGGCTCTTGTACAGATAAGCATTGCAAAAAACTGCATTGGCGTAAGCTTTTTCATTGGCTTCCCCCCTTTTCGTCAAGCTTGTATTCTTTAATGGTGCTGTGAGTTTTCTCATATGACCGAAAGCTCCGCCTTGAAATAACGTCCTTTATACCCTTTGAGAAAAATGGCGTAACAGGCGCGGTGTAAGATACTGCAAGGTCGTCCATGGAGTTTATATTTATCATCAAAAGCACAGTGCAAAGTGCAATGCCATAAAGTCCCGAGCCACCGCCCACCAGGATATACACTAGCCTTAATATAGCCGTCTGCTGATAAAGGCTCGGTATAACGAACGATGATGTTGTGGTTATCCCCACCACTATAAGCAGAGGGGCGGACACAAGTCCGCTTTTTACGGCAGCGTCGCCTATGATAAGACCGCCCACTATAGAAACAGTGCTTCCCACAGGCTTTGGAAGCCGCAAGCCTGCTTCTTTCATTATCTCAAATAGAAGCATTAGCACAAGCACCTCCACTGTCAACGGATAAGGCGTTGACTCCTCTGAAACTGCAAGATTCAGAAGAAGCTTCAATGTGAAGACCTCAGGGTGAAAGCTCGCCAGTGCAACATACAGACCCGGAAAAGCCACCGCTAGAAAGAACGCAATATATTTCAGCCACCGCATAAAGGTGACGTAAAAAGGCTTTTCCGCAAAATCGTCCATGGTCTGAAAATTTTCCGCAAAAAGCGAAGGACAAATAAGCACAAATGGCGTGCCGTCCACAAAAACACATATCCTGCCCTGATTTAGCCTTGTGCATATCATATCAGGCCTTTCGGAATAAGCCATTTGTGAAAACACTGACGAACCGAAGCCTTCGTCGATAAAAGGTTCGATATATCCGCTTGTAAGAACAGTATCAAGCTTTATGCCTTTGAGCTGTTTTCTCAGCCTGTCCACAGCGTCTGAGCTTGCCCGGTCGCTCATGTAGACCATGCACACGTCGGTGGAAGAACGCTTTCCTATCTGCATCATCTCAAACCTCAGCGATGGTGTTTTCATTCGTCGGCGCACAAGAGAAATATTAGTTCTTATTGTTTCCGTAAAAGAATCCTGTGCGCACATTATAGTCTGCTCGCTTGCAGGCTCAGAAACCGACCGCTTGTCGTAACCTTGGATACCGTAAACAACAGCCTTTGAAAGCCCCTCCACAAATATGACCGCAAAGCCCGAAAACAAAAACTGTATGACGTCACCATAATTAAAGACCGTTTTTCTCTCGGCGGCAAGCAGGCTTTCTTTTGTCAGGAAGTCGAATACCTGCTCTGCATTGCCCTTTGACTTTTGTGCAGAAAGCTCCATTATAGGTCTGAAAATAAGCTCTGACATTGCGCTCGTTGAGATCATTCCCTCTATGGATACCAACGCACAGCTTACGGAGCATATCTTCACATTCATTATGTTAAGATCCATTGAATTGCCTGTTATGGTGCGAAGGGAAGTCATGGCGGCGTCAATGGTCTTATCTATCTCAGCGTTTTTGTAGTTTCTGAAATCGGGTGTATTCATTTTGTTTCTCCTACATGAAATTTTGTTGTATTTATTATCTGCGGCTGTTATCAGAATATTCTGCATTAAAGCTGCAAAAAATAGCTTTGACCATATTGGAGGAAAACAAAATGCTGATAGTTTTTTTCAGAGCCGTAATACTTTATATACTCATTGTCATAAGCATACGCCTTATGGGCAAAAGGCAGATAGGCGAATTACAGCCCTCGGAGCTTGTTATAACGCTTCTGCTTTCAAACATCGCCACCCTGCCTATCGAGGATATGACTATACCAATGTCAATGGGCATAGTGCCTATATTCACGCTGGTGTGCCTTGACGTTATACTCTCTCACTGCTCGCTTAAATTCAGAGGGCTTAGAAAGCTCATATGCGGCTCTCCGAAAATAGTCGTAACCCGTGGGATCATAGATCAAAAACAGCTCAAAGACCTGCGTTTTTCTGCAGACGATCTTTTGGAGTCCCTAAGAAGCATGGGTATATTCGATATAAACGAGGTACAGCTTGCGGTGGTGGAAACAACAGGCAAGATATCGGTCTATCAGAAAGCACAGTTTAGACCTGTGAACAATGGCGGAATGGGCATAAAAGGATCTCAGACCGACCCTCCACAGCTCGTTGTCGACAACGGAAGGATAATATACTCCGCCCTTGGTCTTATCGGCAAGGACGAAAAGTGGCTCATGAAAAAGCTAGGAGAAAAGGGTATGCCCCTGAAAGATGTTTACATCTGCACCGCTGACCCCTCAGGGCAGATAGTTGCCATAAGAAAAGACAAGGGCAAGAAAAAAGTATAAAGGAGCAATCACAATGAAAAGATTGACCGCCTGCATTATTATCCTCACTGTCATAGCCGCCATGTCAGTGTTCTCCGTATTTGCGGTAAAAAAAGAAAACGATAAGTTCATAAGCCTTGTGAACGCCGCTGAAAACAGCTACAGAAATGATGACAGCGACACAGCCCAACGGCTCGAAGAACTCGAAAATGCCTGGAATAAATATTATGTAAGAATATCATATATAGCACAATCCTGCACACTCGATGATATCTCCTATGCAGTGGCAAAGCTCCCAGCCCTATTGGAAAAGGGCTCTGAGGAATTTTTGTCAGAGTGCGAGAGCATACGCTCATGGACAGAGAAGATATACCACACTCAGTATCCCCATTTATATTCGGTTTTTTAATGTAGAAAAATTGTGTCTAAAACGTTATCAAAGTGTATGATTTTTTCTTGCGTTATTGTACAAATCTACAAAAATCATACAGAACAAGGCGGTTTCAACGAGTTTTTCTTGACTTTTCTTTCTGCTAATATTATACTTAGAATGTATGAATAGGATAAAAAATTTTATCCTGTTTAGAAAAGAAGTATCAATGGAGGTATGAAATGAACACTATCAAGTTTTGTGCTAAGTGCGGAGCGCCAATAGGTCCAGAAGAAAAATTCTGTGGCGGCTGCGGTGCGTCTATCGCCGAAATGGAAGCCGAAGCAGGCATTTCCACACAGCAGGCAGCACCTGCTCAGGCACCCGTTCAGCAGGCTCAGCCTGTACAGCAGCAGGCTCCTCAGTATGACCAGCAGTATGCACAACCAGCAAACAACTACGCTCAGGCAGCAGCTCCTGCGGCTGCAAAGCCAAATCCTTTTGCTAAGCTTGGCGAATGGGTAAAGGGTCACAAGAAGATAACACTTATCGCCGCTGCAGCTCTTATCATTGTTATCGTTGCGATCATCATTCTGTGCAACATTCTTAAATATCAGGTGATCGACGCAAAGGATCTTTTCAAGTTTGAATTTAAGGGCATTGACGGCTGTGGCTATGTTGAGGCAGAGCTTAACTGCTATGACAAGAGCTACTATTCAATGGCAGACGCTACAAGCGCTCTCGGCGACCTTGCTGACGAGACCGATCTTGACCTTGGCGACCTTGATGATCTTTCCGACTATGCAAGCTCATCTGACAAGTCATCAAAGGTAAGCAAGTATTTTGCACTTGACAAGAAAACTCTTACAAAAGCATTTAACAAAGCTGATGATTTTACAGAAGCTAAGAAGATGAGAAATGCCCTTCTCAAAACAAATAGCGATGGTGAGTATAAGCTGAAGATCACTTTTGATAAGAAAGCAAACAAGAATCTTAAAAACGGTGACAAGGTAAAATGCACAGTAAAGTACAACGAGGATTCTCTCAAAGACAAGAACATAAAGCTAAAGAACACTGAGTTTGAGGTAACTGTAAAGGATCTTAAAAATGGTGAGGAGATCGACTTCTTCAAGGGCGTTGAGGTCAAGTTCTCAGGCTTTGACGGCAACGGCTCTGCTGACGTTTCATATGACTCAGCATATCCATTTATCTACTATGATTATGACTACAAGTCAGATCTGAAAAACGGCGACAAGTACACTGTTACAGCTAACATAGACGTTTATGGCGCAGAAGAAAGCGGTGACATGACTTGGTTTGAATATGACGACAAGTATTATACATACAAAACAGCCGACGTTAAGGACGGCAAGGTAACAAAGGATTTCACTGTTGAGGGCCTTGAAAAAACTCAGGAGATCGACCCGTTCGAGGGACTTGAATTTGAATGCTCAGGCGGTGTTCCATTTGTTAAGCCTTACTCAGTAAAGGACGAGTCTATCCCTGCTGCTCTTAAGGACAATGTTTCTTACTCAGTATCATGCGATGATTATATTGGCATCGGCGGCACATTCAAGGTAACTTGCAGCCCTTATTCCTCACTTGCAAGAAATGGTATCACACTTTCCGGCAAAACTGAAACAAACGATTGGGGCGACACTGTTTATGTTAAGGAAATAACAGTTGACGAAACATTCCCTGCATATGTAACAGCTGACAACGGTAAGGCTGCTATGGACAGCTATCAGTCATATCTTGACGACAAGATTGAAGACATGAGAAAGGATATAAAGGGTCATTACGCTCCATATCCTGCTGACTTTGACGGCAAGGTAACATCTATCGAGTCTTTTGATTACGTTGACACTTATGTTGCATTCACAAACAAGAAGAATTATGATTCTTGGGAGAACACAAATGCACTCTACAATCTTTACAAGATAACTGTAAAGACAGATAAGGAGAAAAAGGCAGTTTCATTCTATGCTTCGATCTACTGCTCAAACATCGTTGCAACAGGTGAAACATTTACTGAAGAGCCTTACTTCTCAACATCTTACTACAACAAAGAAGCAGATTTCAAGAAAAAGGTAATTGAAGCCGAGGGTTACACAACAACTAAGGCTGGTGCGGCTTCAAAGCCTGCAACTGACGATTCTTCATCGGCTGCAGCAAGCGAAGCAACAACTACGACCACAACAACAGCAAAGACCGATTCTTCTGTAGCAGAAACAACTACATCTGCAAAGGATAAGGCAACAACTACAACTCTCGTTCCATAAGAGTTAAATAGTGAGAAACACGCCGCGGAAATTTTCTGCGGCGTGTGTTTTTATGTTCTGACAACTCTTGAAAACCTTGTCAAAATGTGATACAATATTTGTTACGATAATAAAAAAGCAGCTCCGAAGAACCGGAGCTGCTTTATGAAACGATCGTTATTTAAGGCACTGTGAACCATTTTCAAAAAGCACTTTGTTGAGCTTTGCCACATCATAGCCTTTGTTTATTGCGTCAATGAGTATGCAATCACGGGTGTTTTTAGGATAAAGCTGAGCTTCACCCGCAAGGGTCAGAAGTCGCTGAACGGTATCAACATCAAGCTTCATAGCAAGTGCGATAGCGATTATCTTATCCTTGCTTGGAAGTCTTGCTCCTGCAAAAATCTGATATCCATATATTTGATTTAGCTGGGATATTCTTATGACCTCTATCTTTGTCATCTTTTTCTTTTTCACAAGCTCACAAAGATAACGTGCAAAATCCTGTCTGTCAAGAGAATCCTTATTGTTGCTTAGAAAACTGTTGATATCATCGCTTCCATTTAGCTCCTCCATAAGCTGTGTTGTTTTTTTCATGTCACCAGTTCCTTCCTATAATAATTTATTTTTTACATTTTTACATTGGAGATGAGAAATATGTCACAAAAAAGCTTATATGATTTTGAAACAGAACAGATCGACAAAATGTTCGACTGCAAAAACTATCTATTTAAAAACAGCAAGCACGAAAAAGTCATTTTAGAGAGTGACACAGGTGTAAAAATGGTGCGGCACATTATCTATAAGCCTGCTGACGTTTCTGTATATCAAAGGCTCGCATTGATAAATAATCCATATCTTTGCCGTATCTACGAGATCTCCGAAAGCACTGAAGCGTATACTATCTATGAAGAATTCTGCGACGGCATGACTCTTACGGATTATGCAAACGGCGAAACACTAGCAGAACACGATGCCCTGAACATTACCTGCTCCATATGTCAGGGATTGTATGCTCTTCACAGCAGCGGCATCGTTCACCGTGATATAAAGCCTGATAATATTATAATATGTGACGACAATAATGTCAAGATTATAGATTTTGATATTTCTAAAATTTATAAATCTAATCAACGCTCTGACACCCAGACTTTAGGAACTGTAGGCTTTGCCGCACCTGAACAATTCGGTATGCAGCAATCTGACGCAAGAACAGATCTCTATTCTCTGGCAGTGCTTCTGAACGTTCTTTTGACAGGTGAACACCCGTCGGTCAAAATGTGCGAAAACAAGAAAATTCTGAAAGTTATAAAGAAATGCCTTTCTATCAATCCAGACGACAGATATAGCACTGCGGAAGAGCTGTACAATGTGCTTAGTAAGATCAGGAGAAAACTAAAATATGAAAAAATGTCCTAATTGCGGAAGAATTCTTCATGACGATTCCATTTTCTGCTTTGGCTGCATGAGCGAAATAAACAAGAGGCAAGAAATAGTTCTCGCTACCCCCAAAAAAGTGTTTTTAAAAGCAAAAATAACCACACCAATAATCGCTGTGGCGTTAGCATCCGCAACTGTTTTCGGGGTGTATACTTATAATAACAATAGTGATAAGACCACGGCTGTGAAAAAAAGCACACCTCGATCTACTGCCACAGTCACCACAAATACACCTGTGACAACTACTCTGCCTCCCGTCACCACTGTCATGACTACTACCACAAAAAAGCGTGAGCCTGACAAGGCTGCCCTTGCGTCAGATATTGCAGAAGGGGCGGCATTAGCAGAGTCAAAAGCCGCCGCAGTCACCACCACTTCCACTACAGAAAAAGTGACTGAGCCTGTGACAGAGCCTGAGATACAGCAGGATATACCCCAGGAAAACACAGAAGATACTCAGCAGGACGAGCCTGTCGAGCCTGAATATTACTCCCCTGATGGTGCAAGTCAGATGACCCTTGACCTGCTCGATTATGTAAATCCTCTCCGTGAGAAATATGGTCTGAAACCGCTCCGTGCAAGCGGACAGCTTGATGAATGTCTGCAAAAGAGCCTGTATCAAATGGATGACTACTGCCAAGGCATTGGCAACGTATACGAACATCTCTCTGAGGTCGGTCTGCCTAACAACAGCAAAATACGACAATTCACAGCAAACAACAGCTGTGTTTCAGACTATGACGAGGCATACACAGAGCTTTTTACTTGGTTAAAAAATAATGCAAGCTTCGGTCTCTCTTACGGTGACAATCTGATCAACGGCTTGGAAGATTACACATATCTTGGTGTTTGCTTTTTCCATGATGATATAGTTCAGGAAAGAAAAGACCATATGTGGAATGACCCAGATAATGATGAATACGAATCTATGCCGCTATATCAATGCTATGTTTATGTTATGAAATAAGCCGACAATATCCGACTTGAATATTTTATGTGTCTGTGATATAATAAAGGCAGCACAAAGCGTAAAAAATAAATTACAAAAAAGAGGATATTTATGAATAATCAGACTAATAACGAGAATTTATCTCAAAGCACTAATAGCCAGCCTGACGAATACAGCGCTTATCGTGACGAAGAATACGAAAGAATGCGCATTGAAATGGAAAAGCGCCGTGCCGAAAGGCGTGCAAGAGAACACAGGCGTGTTATGAAAAACCGTATCATTGCCATAGCAATTCTTTTGGTGATAATTTTTGTGATAGTGAAAGCCTGTGGCGGAAAGTCAGACAACAAGCCTGCGGCTGATTCATCATCACAGACCGAAAGCACAAAGCAGGCTGAGGCTAAGACCACCACCAAAAAGAAAACCTCCGACAACAGCAAAGCAGAAGAAACAAAGCATAAGATAGAGCAATCAAACGGCATGACCTTTGTTGACGGCATTCTTATAGTGAACAAGACCTACTCCCTGCCATCAGATTATGCACCGGGCGTAAGCACAATTGCACAGAACGCCTTTGACGAAATGGCAGCGGCGGCGGCTCAGGACGGCATAACACTCTTTGTAAATTCAAGCTATCGTTCATATCAGGATCAGGAGTATCTTTACAACTCCTATGCCGCAGAGCGTGGCACAGAAGCCGCAGACGAGGTATCTTCCCGTCCGGGACATTCGGAACATCAGACAGGTCTGACCTTTGATGTGAACACCACCGAGAACAGCTTTGCAGGTACTCCCGAAGCCAACTGGCTGGCTGAACACTGTGCAGAGTACGGCTTCATTATCCGCTACCCTGACGGCAAGGAGGATAAAACAGGCTATGTGTATGAGCCGTGGCATATCCGCTATCTCGGCAAGGAAAAAGCCGAAGCTGTCACAAAGAGCGGTCTTTGCCTTGAAGAATATCTTGGTGTCACCTCTGATTACAAATATGCCGAAGATCAGAACTGTTCAAGCCTGAACGCTTCCGACACACAGTCAAGTCAGTCTGACGGCTATACAGACGGCTATTATCAGGACAACACTTATTACGATTATCAATACTAATTACAAAGCGGACAGCCACAGGAAAGTGGTTGTCCGCTGTTCTTTACTTTGTCATACGGGACGTCGAGAACGCCGTCCACTACAGCCAAATATCTGTTACTTATTTTCTGAGCTTTCTGTGCTATCGGAGCTTTCCAAACTGCTGTCATCATAGTGGACAGGCTCAGTTGTAAGGCCCTTATCTCCTGCCTCTACGGCTTTCTCAGTCATATCGTCAACTATGCGTTTGAAAACTTTGAACGCCTTATCATAATTCTCCTGCATAGTTTCCTTGGAGTCGCCCAAAGTCTTAACTGGCGTTCTCATTGAAAGGTGGATATCATTCGGCATATTCTCGAAGTTAAGCTCCTTTGCCATGACCTCCATGTTCCAGCTCATGCCCATATCATCAACATACTTGTTGTTCGGAAATTCCTTTGGCAACTCAGGAGTCATTATTGACTTGAACTCCTCGTCAGTGTTTGAGTCTGTTATAACAAGTATAGACTCGCCCCCCTGAAGCTGTGCCAAGAACTTAGTGCTGTTCACGTTCTGCTGCTGATAATCGTCGCTGTGAGAATTTAGCGGAATCATAATGACCTCAACATGGACATAACCATTGCCGTCAAGATCGTCCGTGTATTTTTCAAAGAACTCCTCCAGTTCCTCCTGACGTGTTTCCAAGCCGTTGTTTGCGATCATAAGCACTGTCAGGTCAGCCTTTTCACGCCTTGCAGCGTCAATAAAAATAAATGCCGCCACCGCTATGATAAATATTGTAAAGATTATCCACACCTTGTTGTGATAAAAGAAATTCTGCACCTTTTCAAAGCCATGAAGCTCTCTTATCTGGTCATGCTCTTCCTTTATGGAAGACTCGCTTTCATCGATAACTCCGCTTTTGAGCTTCATAAGCTCGATACGCTCCTGAGCAAGCCTGCGTTCACGTTCCTTTTCTTCCTGACGTTCACGCTCACGTCTTTCAGCTTCCGCCTGCTCTAAAACCTGCCTTTCACGCTCCTCAGCCTCACGCCTTTGCTGAGCCAGCGTGCGCTCATACTCTGCGTCATCAGCGTCCTCCAACAGACCCTGACCCTCCAGACTTTTGTCGAGCTTTGATATATTAATGTCCTTTTCGTCTTTTTTTGACATATCACTGCCATCCTTTGCGAGATATTTTATATCATATTAGTATAAACCAATAATATTAACTCCGTATTAACAAAAAAGAGATAGCATTTTCATGAAAAATGTCTATATACAATTAAAGATAAAATGTGTATAATATACATAAATCAAATAAATTAAGTTGTGATAATAACAATTTAGTGGAAAGAGGAGAGATAGCAATGCTTGAAAAGATCATACAGAAAAACACAGAAAAATCAGAGATATCCGAACAGCTAAAAGGGCTGAGAGAACAGCTCACCCTGCTTGAAAACAAAATAAAGACCGCAGGAGTGCCTGTTATAATCACATTTGACGGCTGGTCTGCCGCAGGAAAAGGCTCAATGATAGCAAAGCTCATACGCTCTCTTGACCCACGTTTTTACAAGGTGGTGTCATTTCGTGCACCGAATGAGCAGGAAAAACGTATGCCATGGCTGTGGCGTTACTGGCAGACGCTGCCGAAAAAAGGTGAGTTTCTTATCCTTGACCGAAGCTGGTATCGTGACACTGTGAACGCCTTTATGTATGGTGAGATAGACAAGGAAACAAGGGACACACGTCTTGAAGATATCTGCACCTTTGAAAGGCAGCTTACAGATGACGGATATGTTATCGTGAAAATTTTCCTGCACATTACCGAAGACGAGCAGAAAAAGCGTATCGAAAAGCTGGAGAACTCCTCTGTTACAAGCTGGCGTGTGGAAAGCCACGATATAAAGAACATGGAAAAATACGATAAGTTTTTCCGCAGATATGACAAAATGCTTGAAAGCACAAACACGGCATTTGCTCCGTGGACTTGCGTTGGGGCAAATGAACGTGCCTCTGCTGAGCTTGAAGTGCTGACAGCGGTCACAAAGGCAGTAAGCACTGCAGTTTCCGCCAAGGAAAAGGGCGAACATTATATTCCCGAACCACAGTTCGACACCTGCGGATACAATTATCCTGAATATAAAACTATTGAAATGCCTGCTCTTGCAGAAGTGGATATGAACAAGTCCCTTGACGAAGCGGAATATGAGAAAAAGCTGAAAAAATATCAGGACAAGCTTTTCAAGCTGCAAAATCTCTGCTATCAGAAGAAGATACCTGTTATAATATGCTATGAAGGCTGGGATGCAGCAGGAAAAGGCGGAAATATCAAGCGCATTGCGGCGGCCCTTGATCCAAGGGGCTATGAAGTTCACCCTATCGCTGCACCCGAACCGTCAGAGCTTGCAAGACACTATCTATGGCGTTTCTGGACACGTCTTGAAAAGAATGGTCACTTTACTATCTTTGACCGCACATGGTATGGCAGAGTAATGGTCGAGCCTATCGAAAAGCTCACCCCCGAGGAACGTGTGAACATGGCTTATCGTGAGATAAACGAATTTGAAAGCCAGCTTCATGATTGGGGCGCAGAGATAATAAAATTCTGGGTGAATGTAGATAAAGACGAACAGCTCCGCCGTTTTAACGAGCGTGAGAACACGCCTGAAAAGCGTTGGAAGATAACCGATGAGGATTGGCGCAACCGTGAAAAGTGGGACACCTATGAGAAATATGTTGACCGCATGATAACACTTACCTCCACAGATATAGCACCATGGACGATACTTGAAGGCAACGATAAAAAATACGCCCGAATAAAAGCACTGAAAACTATTGTGAAACGCCTTGAAAAGCGTTTGGAAAAAGAAGATAAATAAAAAAAAGCGGCGAAGCGTAATGCTCCGCCGTCTTTTATTTGCCGTCAGATCAGCATCCGCAGCCGCCGCAACCATTGTCGCAGCCACAACCACCGCAGCCGTTTCCGCAACCACCACAGCCATTTCCGCAACCGCCGCAGCCACAGCAGAATATGAGAATAAGGATAATGATCCACCAACAACCGCCAAATCCACAACCGTTCATAAATGAAATCTCCTTTTTTATTAAGATTTATAAAGCTGAAGCTTTGCTCCGTTGCTTTATATTACAGTTTATGACGCAGAGAAAAATGTGTTACAAAAAAAATCTGCAAGGAGAATTTGTCCTGTGCATAAGAATATAAAAGCGATAAAAATGCTAGAATAACAAGACGCAAAACTGTCAAGAATGTAGCTAAGACAAAGCTTTGTCTTAAACATTTTAAGGGGTGAATTTTATGAACGAACAGTTTTTTGATAACGACAGCTTTACACCAAGGGCAAGAGAGCTTGTGAAAAATGCCGTCACTCTGGCAGGAAGCTGGGGGCATACTTATATCGGCACTGAGCATATCCTGCTCTCTGCCGCCTATGAGGAGGACTCCACAGCCTGTGCAGTGCTTCTGCGCCACGAGGTCACGGCTCAAAGGATAGAGGAGCAGATAGAATACATCATAGGCAGAGGCACACCATGCCGTCTTACGAAAAATGACATCACTCCTAACGCTGCCGCTGTTTTAAAAGGCGCAAAAAGGCTGTGCGAGAGCATGGGTGGCGGTATCGCAGGAACGGAATACATTCTTGCTATGATACTCCGCCGCAGTGATTGCTGTGCCTTTGAGATATTGCAGCAGTTAGGGGTGAACTGCAACAAGATGTACAACGATTGCTCATTGTCAGGCAACGAGCCTAATATTTTTTCAGACAGAAATTATCCAAAGCTAAAGACCCTTGAACGCTACGGCAGAGAGCTTACACGCAAAAGCGAGTGCGAAAAATTCGACCCCTGCATAGGCAGAGAAGCTGAAACAGAACGTATCATGGAGATACTCTGCCGCCGCACAAAGAACAATCCCTGCCTTGTAGGTGAGGCAGGTGTGGGAAAGACCGCTGTTGTGGAGGGGCTTGCGAGAAAGATCATGCTTGGAGAAGTGCCGTCTGCGTTGTCCTCAAAGCGGATCTTCTCCCTTGATATAACTGCCCTCCTTGCAGGAGCAAAATATCGTGGGGACTTTGAGGAGCGATTGAAAAGCTGTATGGACGAAGCCGCAAAGGCTGGAAATGTGATACTTTTCATTGATGAGCTTCACAACATAATGGGTGCAGGAGCGGCAGAGGGTGCAATAGACGCTGCAAATATCCTGAAACCACAGCTTGCAAGGGGCGGTCTACAGCTCATAGGCGCAACGACTTTTGAGGAATACCGCAAAAATATTGAAAAAGACTCAGCTATGGAGCGACGCTTTCAGAAAGTGAAGATAGATGAGCCTGATCAAAGCCAGACCTGCCGTATCCTCAGCGGTCTTATAGACAAATATGAACAGCACCACAGCGTTGACATCTCCCCTGACCTTATACCATATGCAGTTAAGCTTGCCGCAAGGTATGTCACCGACAGATTTTTTCCTGACAAAGCAATTGATATCCTTGACGAAGCCTGTGCCTGTGCGGTCATAGAGCAAAGCGAAAATAATTCTGGTGAGAAAATATCAGACGCTTTCAACGATTATGTGAAAGGCAAGCTCACCCGTGACGAATATCTCACCGCCATAACAGAGTGCCGCCCAAAACGCATACCACTTGAAAAAAGGCACATTGACAGCGTTATTTCATCGCTCACAGGCATAAACTGCGCCGATATCGGACAGGACGAAGCCGCAAGGCTCACAGGGCTTGAAGATAAGCTAAGCGAAAGCATTGTGGGACAGCAGACGGCTATAAAGTCACTCTGCTCTGCCGTCCGCCGCTGTCGTGCAGGACTAAAGGGCAGCGACCGCCCCATGGGAAGCTTTATTTTCTTAGGGTCAACGGGAGTGGGCAAGAGCCAGCTTGCAAAAGATCTTGCCAAAACGCTTTTTGGCAGAGATAATGCCATTGTAAAGCTTGATATGTCAGAATACATGGAACGCCACAGCGTTTCAAAGCTCATAGGCTCGCCCCCTGGATATGTTGGCTTTGACGAGGGTGGCAGGCTCACCGAACAAATTCGCCGCAAGCCCTACTGTGTGCTTCTTCTTGACGAAATAGAAAAGGCTCACCCTGACATCTACAACCTGCTTTTGCAGATACTAGAGGACGGCTGTCTTACCGACTCCGCTGGCAGGACAGTTTCTTTCTCCAATGTCCTTATAATAATGACCTCGAATATCGGCGTGAAAAAGCTTGCCGAAACCAAGGCCGTGGGCTTTTCAAACAGCAAGTCAAATGGCGAAGCCAAGAAAAAAGCCATGCTCTCAGAGCTTAAAAGCTTTATGTCTCCCGAGCTTTTAGGCAGGATAGATGAGGTGATTGTTTTTAACGACCTTACCCTTTCCGATATGGAAAACATTACACGCCTTGAAATATCCGCTCTTGAAAAAAGGCTCTCTGAACTTGGCTGTACACTCGCCTGTCAGCCAGAGGTCTACCATTTTATCGCAAAGCAGGCACTTTCAAAAAGCGGCTCTGCACGAGAGATACGCCACATAATTACCGCCCTCATAGAAAATCGCATAAGCGATATGCTTATCTCCTCCGCCTGCCGTGACTTTTCTGTTGGCGTATCTGAAAATACCTTAACTGTCGCACAGCACCGCAGACAACTGTGTTCATAGAAATTTTACAAAGTATAGTTGAGGGATATTTTACAAAAGCCCGCCCATATGTTATAATATTTTTATATTGTTGCCCAAGCGGCAAAAGGAGGATAAAAATGTCTGACAGAAAATACAAGCTATATTCCGACTCCACCTGCGATCTGTCGGAGGATATATTAAAAAATATGGACGTGACGCTTCTGGACTTATCTTTTGAGGTAAACGGTGTTGTAAAGAGCAAGAATGACATGACGTTGCCTGAATTTTATTCCCAAATGCGAAACGGAGCAGTAACGAAAACATCGCAAATAGGTATCTCCGACTATGAACAGGCTTTTGAAAAGGAACTTGCCGCAGGCTATGACGTGCTTTATCTTGGATTTTCGTCAGGTCTTAGCGGCAGCTTCAACACTTCCTGCATTGCAAGAGATAACGTAATGGAAAAATACCCAGAAGGCAAGGTAATCTGCATAGACTCCCTCTGTGCTTCAACAGGCGAAGGTCTTTTGCTCATAAAGGCTGACGAAAAGAAAAAGCAGGGTCTTTCCATTGACGAGCTTGCCCAGTGGATCACTGACAACAGGCTTCACCTATGCCATGTTTTCACAGTTGATGACCTGAAATATCTCCACCGAGGAGGCAGAGTATCAAAGACTGCCGCCATAGCAGGCTCTATTCTTGGCATTAAACCGCTTCTCCACGTTGACAACGAGGGACATCTTATCCCAGTTGGAAAGATACGAGGCAGAAAGCAATCCATTGAAAAGCTTGTGGATATGATGTGCGAACGCATGGGAAATTGGGATAATTCCACAGTAGCCGTCTGCCATGGCGACTGCCTTTCAGACGCAGAATATGCAGCCGACCTTATGCGAAAAAAGCTTGGCAAGAAGACCACTGTGCATATCTGCTACACAGGTGCTGTTATAGGCTCACACTCAGGACCTGGAACTCTCGCTCTGTTCTTTATGGGCGACCAGCGATAAAAATACAATACAAAAGCGGACGAAGCCCGAAAACTTCGTCCGCTATTTTTATATGCGATATCAAAGACCCTTTGCCTTTTTCAAAGTTATACCATTATCTCCAAGCGGGATAGCGTGGTCAAGTCCAACGAACTTGCCTCCCTCCTGCCAAAGAACTTCCTTGACAAAATCATACTTTTCCTCGTCCCATGTAACAAAATCGTCCTTTACAAGTCCGCCCGTGTCACCTGAGTTTGCATTGAAGCACCAGAAAGTGTGATTTACATGATTGTCCTTTATTAGCTTTCTCATGTAGGTCATCCAAGTTAGGTTAGGCTCTGTCATAAAGCCACCCCACTCGCCTATAAGAAGCGGTGCGATATCCTGCTTCTGAATGTAGAACCAGTTGTCTTTCCAGCAATCTTTCATAAGGCTCTTGTATGTGTAATCCCCCTCGAACCAAGGCTGCTGATAAACTGTCGGACCATAATCGTGCGGCGAGTAAACAAGCTTATCCTGATATTTGCCAAGGTCGATAGGATAGTCCTTTACGCCCCTGAGATTTCCGCCCCACCAGTTGAAATAGTAATCATCACTGTTGGTGGAGGAATAATCCCCGTTTTTCTTGATGTTCTTAGGATATATTTCGATACCCTCGACCATTATAAGCACATTAGGATTTTTCGCAAGCACCTTGCTCGCTGCCGTTTCAGCCACATACTTCCAGTTGTTTGCGTCCTTTGAATCATTCCATATTGCCGCAGCGTCACCCTCGTTAGGCTTGCCATGAGGCTCGTTTTTCAGGTCAAATGCAACGATAGTGTCATTGTCCTTATATCTGTCGGCAAGCCACTCCAAAGCATGGTAATAGTCCTTTACAGTGACCTTGTCGGTATACCACAGATTTACAGTATGACCGCTGGCATTGGTTTCCGCTGAATGGATATCAGGCATTACTTTAAGACCGTTTTCCTCCGCAAGCTTGAGAAAATAATCAAATATCTCAAGGCTGTTCATAGAGTTCAGCTCTTCATTGTATGCGTTATTGTAGTTCGCCTTTGGATATTCACCCTCCGACCACTGGTTGATAAGCTCCGCTGACATAGGCACTCTTATAAGATTGAAACCGTGGTCTGCAATAGCCTCCACCGATGTCACAAGCTCGCTGTTCCAAAGTCCGTCAAAGGTGTTAGTGCCTGTGTTGTAGCCAAACCAGTTCACGCCCGTGAGCCAAACCTCTTTGCCGTCCTTATCAAGTATCTTGCTTCCGTCTGTGTGAAGCCAATCATCACCCTGTTTAGCCTTTGAGGTACGCTTTAGAAGCTTTTTAACGTCCTTTTCCGTGACCTTTTTATCATTATTCTGATTATTGTTGTTATTGTTATTATTCTGTGATACCTTGCCCTTTTTAACAGTACACTCCACACCGTTTAGCTTTGCAGACTTAACATTGAGCTTTGTTCCAGTTCCGATATTACAGCCGATAGAGGTCGAACCGCCCTTTGCGATCTCGCCATTGTAATCAACATTCGTGACCGTGAGTTTGTTGCCCTTGACCTTAAAGTTGCCGTTCCAGCCGTCACAGCTTTTGAGCTGGTCTATTTCAAGCTCCAGCGTCCACTCCTTGAGGGCTTCATCGGAGTTGTTCTCAATGCCTATCTCCATGCCCGTCATGACCTTGTCGCCGTCCTGCCAACTGTTGTCCCCTGAATAGGAGATGATAAAGCCCTTTTCCTTTTTATCGTCCTTGCTTTCCTGAGAGCTTTCTTCCTCATCATCAGGCTCGTCCTCGCTTTCATCAGCCACAGAGTCCTCCTCACTGGTGTCATCGGTTTCTGAAGCCACCGCAGAACCGCTCTCCGCCTTTGAAGCCGAGCTGTCCACGTCTTTTTTGCCTGATGTTGCCACCAGTATCAGTGCAATAACAAGCCCCACTATAACAGCGCCCATGCCTGCAAAAGCGATGATAAGCTTTTTGTTTATGCCCTTTTTGCCCACATTCTCCTGCAGGCTGTTTACGTCTTTTTTCTCATCACTCATAAGCTTTCCCCTTTATTTTTGATTTTTACATATTTATAAGACCGCCGAGTATTACGCCCGACGGTCGAACTTTCTTTTTTTGGCGACTTATTTTACTGACTGGAGTTTCTCGCTAAGGAACTTCTCCTCAAACTTGTCTGACGGCATAGGTCTGCCGAAATAATAGCCTTGTATAACGTCAGTTTCCAGATCTCTCAGGATATCGAACTGCACCTGTTCCTCAACGCCCTCTGCGCAAACTGCTATATGCAGGTCGTGAGAAAGATTAACTATCATTTTAACAAACACCGCAGTGTCAGGATTTTTTGCAATATCATCAATAAACGACTTGTCTATTTTAATGGTATTCAGCGGCATTTCCTTTATGCAGTTAAGCGAAGAATATCCCGTTCCGAAATCGTCCAGTGCTATCTTCACGCCCTTGTCTGTTATATGCTTCAAAAGCTCCTTCATCTTTTCCATATCATGGATAGCAAGACTTTCTGTGACCTCAAAACATATCTTATCAGGGGGTGCGCCTGTTTCGTCAAAAAGTGTGTCTATCTTGTCAAGGAAATCAGGCTCAATTATCTGACCTACAGACAGATTGATGTTCATTCTCAAATCAAGCCCTGCGTCAGCCCACTTTTTGCACTGTCTGCCTGCGATCCTTATTATGTTCTCGCCCAAGAGATTGATATAGCCAAGTCTTTCCGCCATAGGGATAAATTCGGCAGGGGAAACCTGACCGAACTCAGGTGGATTCCACCTCATAAGCGCTTCACAGCCCACAAGCTTCTTTTCAGAGCTGCTGAATATAGGCTGATAATACGCCGTGAAATGTGCAAAGCCATTTGTGATATCCTTGTGCATGAGCCTTTCAAGTTCGATCTGCCTTGAAAGTATCCTGCCGATAGTTTCGTTATAATTTATAGTGCAATTCTTGCCCTGCTTTTTCGCATATGAAATGGCAAGGTCGATCCTTTTAAGAACTGTGTTTACAGTATCGTCAAGCTTTGGGAACTTCGCAACGCCCATTGAACAAGTGCAATAGCAAGTGCTGTTAGCTATCTGCCACTCTGTGTTGAACTTATCATGTATGATCTTGCATATCTCGTCGATCTCGGTCTGATCCTGATCTCTCAGAAGCACAACGAACTCATCGCTGCCAAATCTAAAAACGCTCAGCTTTTTATTCTTCTGGGCAAAATCCTCAAAGAATTTACCTATCTCTTTAAGAAGTCGGTCACCATTATTGTGACCATAGCTGTCATTTATGTTTTTGAAATTATCAAGGTCAATGAGCATAACAGTGCTGTTCTCATCGCTTTCAATAATGCCCTGTATACTCTTATCAAGACTTAATCTGTTAGGAATACCTGTGAGATTATCGTAAAAGACCTGCTTTTCGATGACCCTCTCATAATTTATCTTTTCTGAGATATCATTAAGTGTACAAAGTCTGATAGTTCTGCCGTCATGCCATTTTATGAGTTTTTCCGACACATTGAACCATTTGTTCATGATCTCGGAATAATAATCTCCTCCAAAAAGCAGTCCTTCTTTATGAGCAGGAAGCTCACACCAAGTCTTGCTGAAAACGTCACTTTCCTTTTTGCCGACCAGTTTCCCCAAATACTGTTCAAAGCTCTTGCTGGCAAAAACTATCTCACCACTGTCCTGTGCCACTGCAAGCACATAGGAATTCATATTATCCATAACATCAGTAAGCGTGCGAGTAGTGCTTTCAGCATGTTCAGCCGCTCTCCTAGTATGGAGCATGCCAGAAAGTATGTATGTCAGACGTGAGGCTAGCTGTATCTCCTCAGGGGACCATACTCTCTCAGGATCAGAGGACAAAAGATTGAAATATGCAACATACTTATTGGTGTCCTTGACAGCACAAGTGAGTGAACAAGGATACACCACACCACGCAGGGATATTTCCTCCACATCGCCATTCGGATGAGCCTTATCCGCAACGTGGATACCAGTTTGCATAAGTGCTTTTTTCATTGCATTGTATCTATTTCTATTAAATTCTTTATCAAAAGCAAATACAGTATATTTATGTGTATCAGCGATCAATTCATAACTCAAAGGTTCTGAGTTTTCATAGCCTGAAACTGTTACCGTAGCCGCATTGACATAAAGTGCAGAGCAAATACTTTCGAGAAAATTCTTGCACACATTATCAAATCTGTCATCGCTTTCAAGTATTTTCAAAAAGCTCTCGAACTTTTCGTTATAGGTCTTAGCCGGTATTTCCATACAAACAGCCCTCCTCTGCTTATATAAATACGTCTAGCATCATTATAACATATTTTCCGTAAAATCACAAGGGGAATTATAGAAATTTATTTATAATGCACAAAACAAATAACCAAATTTATATATTATTAAAAAACAAGCCCCGTAGTTAAGCTTAAAAAAAGTTTAACTGACGGAGCAAATGTGACCGAACCGATAAGCCGAGTTTTGTCGAGTGCGATAATCTATCTGGACTGTACGTCGCCGCACAGCTCTAGCCACCTATAGCCCCAAGTCTGACGAGCAGCCATTGACTTGCAAGCTACCATTGGTGTTGCATCGGATAAGGTTTACATAGCAATGACGTCTCCGCCATTCTGGTGGGCTTTTACCCCACCTTTCCACCCTTACCAACAAAAGTTGGCGGTATATTTCTGTTGCACTGGCTCTAAGGTCACCCTCGGCTGACGTTATCAGCTATCCTGCTCTATGATGCTCGGACTTTCCTCATAAACCTAGAACGTTTACGCTATCGCATAGCTCGCTCACACTACGATTATATCACATGAATGACGAAATGTCAAATAAAAGCCTGCATAGACAGTGAGCATTCTTAAAAATCATGCAAAACGTCTCAAACATATTTACAATTTACAAAAAATGTGATAGAATTAAAATAACCAAATCAAGGGAGCGTAAAAAATGAGAATTTGTCCTCACTGTGGCAGCGAGCTTCACGATGATTCTACTTTCTGCTTTGCCTGTATGTCCATCGTCAACGAGCGTAAAGAAATACTTATAAAGGTAAATACGTCACGCAAAAGAGCCATACCTATGGTTTGTGTTGCAGTCGCTATCATAGCCGCATCGTCAGTGCTTGCCGTTGTCAGCAAGAAAAACAATGCCGTAGAAACTAAAACACCTGAGCCTGCAAAAGCTGTGACAACTTCTGCCACTGTAACGACCATACCGCAGACAACGACTGCCGCCACAACAACTGTACCTACTACCACCACCGCACCTGCACCCACAGCAGATGAGATAGACAAAATTTCAGGCGGTCTTAGGCAGGCTTCCACAGGCACAGCAGGCACCACGACCACAGCAGCCGCTTTACCCGTAGAACAAGAAGTTATTCAAGTACAGCCCGAAGAGCAAAATGACTATCAGCCAAATGAAGCACAGCAGGAGGAAAATACAGCTCCAGCCGAGCCTGAGCCGTCATATTTTTCCGAGGACGGAGCAAATGAGCTAAGCAGAATATTTGCAGACAAAATAAATAAAAAACGTGAAGGCAGAGGCTATGCACCTCTGAGGGTCTGCGGACAGCTTGACAGCCTGTTAGCATTAAGCCTCGAAACAATGACTAATGTACAAAGCGAGGGCGAGATCGATACTTGGAATGAAATAACATTAGATAAGCTAAAAAGCAACCTCAGCGACGTTGGACTTCCCTCAGACAGTGAATTTATAAGGGTAAGCTATGTAATGAACTGCTGTAAAAGCTATGATGAAGTATTTGAGTATGCCAAAAAAGTAAATTTTTCAAACGAGCTTTTCACTGATGATGAAGGCGACCTTACAGTTTATTCCCAAAGGCTGGATTACAAATATCTCGGCTGCGCAATATATGATATGTGTCGTAGCCAGCTAAAACCTAACGGTGATTATTCATCCTCTTCCGAATACGTCTGCGAAATTTGGCTGATGAAATAAGCAAAATTAAAGTTTACAAATCATCTTATAATTAGCCTTGATATATTGTTTACAATTCACAAAAATTATGCTAAAATAAATGTATGCTTTTAAGCTCTTAGCTTTATCAGTAAATAATATAACAAGGAAAAAACATCTATGAAGTTCAATATCAAAAAGGTCGCAGCCGCATTTTTAAGTGTGGCAATGCTCACCACAGGCTCGGCTCAGCTTTCTGTTTTTGCACAGCAGACGCTTAAATACGAAGCCGAAAACGGCACTTTGGGCGGTTCTGCCTATATCCAAACAGACAGCTCCGCATCAGGCTCTAGGTCAGTTAGTTTTTCAGACTCAAGCTGCACATGGTCACAGACTGTTACAGTCAGCGAAAGCGGATACTACAAAATAAAGCTTTACAGCCGCGGGGAAGGCTCGAATAAGATAAACAACCTTTCTGTAAACGGCTCAAATGCAGGCACTTTCAGCAGTGCAAACGGCTCTGCCTATAAAGAGTCCACAGTGAATGGTATTTATCTCAAAAAGGGTCAGAACACTGTCAAAATAACAATGTCGTGGGGATATTTTACTCTCGACTACATAACCATTGAAAAAATGAGCTCTTCAAATGCCTACACTGCCGCTGAAAATCTCGTTGACCCATACGCTTCACAAAGCACACAGCGCCTTTACAGCTATATGAAAGACGTTTACGGCAAAAAGGTCATAACAGGACAGTATTGCGACGGTGGTCTTAACGGCACTGAGTTCAAAGCTATAAAGTCCGCCACTGGTCAGACCCCTGCTATGTTGGGTCTTGACTTTATGCGCTATACTCCATGCCGTGTCCAGAATGGTGACACCTCCGACGCTGTCGAAAAGGCTATCGAGTTCTCACGGGCAGGTGGAATAGTAACATTCTGCTGGCATTGGAACGTCCCTGACAAATATCTTCTCTCAGGTACAGACGGCGGAAATCCACGTTGGTGGGGTGGTTTTTACACCAAAAACGTTGACCGCTCAAAGTTCTCGCTTACCAAAATAATGAACGGCTCAGACCCTAAGGGCTACAACACTCTTATGAGCGACGTTGACGAGATTGCCAAACAACTCAAACGTCTTTCTGACGCAGACGTTCCGGTACTGTTCAGACCGCTCCACGAGGCAAGCGGTGGTTGGTTCTGGTGGGGTGCAGATGGCTCGGAAGCCTACAAAAAGCTTTGGCAGGCAATATATGACAAGCTCACGAATGAATACAAGCTTGACAATATCATATGGGTATGGAATGGTCAGGCGGCAAATTGGTATCCTGGCGACGAATATGTTGACATAATCGGAGAGGATATCTACCCAGGCACAAGAGATTATTCAGCCCAAAGCTCAAAATATCTTGAAGCCACAGACTATTCACCAAACGGAAAAATAGTTGCCCTTACAGAAAACGGCTGTCTTTTCGACCTTGACAAAGCCTTTGATGCAAACACCGCATGGTCATATTTCGGCACATGGAGCGGTGAGTTTTGCATATCAAGCTCTGAGAAATATACCGAGAAAAGTATGTGGCAAAAGGTCTATAACAGCGACTATGCCGTGACACTTTCAAGTCTGCCCGACCTGAAAAGCTATCCTATCAGCAGTGACAATACACAAATAACTCTTGACTCCACGTCAAAAGAAATCACATACGGCGACAGCATTACCCTAAAAGCCAGCGTGACCTCAGACACTCCTCAGACAGTAACATGGAAAAGCTCCAACACAGCCGTTGCCACAGTAAAAGACGGTGTTGTGACCGCCACGGGCAAAGGCACAGCAAAGATAACAGCCTCCCTGCCTAACGGAAGGTCTGCCGTATGCACTGTAAAGGTCACCACAAAAAAGCTTCCAACATCAGGCTGTTCCTATGCAAGCACTGCACAGTACACAGGCAGTGCAATTATTCCGACAGTCACTGTTAAGGACGGAAGCAAAGTTCTCCGTCAGAACATCGACTATCGTGTGATAGTCACGAACAATGTTAAAATTGGTCACGCTAACATCACTATCTCAGGCATGGGCAACTACTACGGCAGTTATACCGCAGACTTTGACATTATCCCTGCCAAGCAGACCATACAAAAGCTTGAAACAAGATACAAAGGCTTCTTTGTGGATTGGGCGCAGAAAGGCTCTGCCACAGGCTATGACATTCAGTATTCCACCAGTGCAAACATGAGCGGTGCGGCTTCCAAACACCTCACTGCCAACAAGCCAGATAACCTGACAATAAGTGGTCTGACAGCCGATAAGACCTACTACGTTCGTGTGCGTTCCTACACAAACGTTGGAAGCAAGACTTATTATGGTCCATGGTCTGACATAAAAAACATAAAGACCGCAAAATATGATATCACAAAAGCTTCCGTTTCTGGCATTTCCACCAAGGCATACACAGGCAAGGCTATCACGCAGAACATTACTGTGAAATACAACGGCACTGCCCTGAAAAACGGAACTGATTACACAATTTCCTACTCAAACAACAAAAAAATCGGCAAGGCAATTGTCAAGATAACAGGCAAAGGCAAATACGGTGGCATTATCACAAAGACCTTTACCATAAACCCTGCCAAGCAGGAGATACAAAAGCTTACGTCTAAATCCAAAGCATTTTTCGTGGATTGGGCGCAGAAAGGCTCTGCAACGGGCTATGAGATACAGTATGCAACTAACTCCAAGTTTACAAACGCAAAGAAAGTCACCATAAAAAACAACAAGACCGACAAGACCACAATTTCCAAACTTAGAGGCAACAAGAAATATTACGTTCGTGTCCGTTCCTACACGGCAGTGAACGGCACAAAATATTACGGTGCATGGTCGGTTTCAAAGAGCGTGACTACAAAAAAATAAAGAAAAAGTGATTATCCATAGCAAAATAGAGGTCTGGCTCAAACGTCAGACCTCTATTATTTTTTATTTGCACACAAAAACACCCCGTATCATAAGACACGGGGTGAAATTTTTGTTATCTATTCAGATATCCTAAACTTTGCAAAAATTACTTCTTCTGTGCAATAGCAGCCTGAGCAGCAGCAAGTCTTGCAATTGGAACTCTGAATGGTGAGCAAGATACATAGTCAAGACCGATCTTGTTGCAGAACTCAACAGATGTTGGGTCGCCGCCGTGCTCACCGCAGATACCGCAGTGGAGCTTTGGATTAACTGGCTTACCAAGTTCAAGGGCCATTTCCATAAGCTTGCCTACGCCGTTCTGGTCGAGCTTAGCAAATGGATCGTTCTCATAGATCTTTGCATCATAGTAAGCATTGAGGAACTTACCAGCGTCATCTCTTGAGAAACCGAATGTCATCTGTGTAAGGTCGTTTGTACCGAAGCAGAAGAAGTCAGCTTCCTTAGCGATCTCGTCAGCTGTAAGAGCAGCTCTTGGGATCTCGATCATTGTACCAACCTCGTACTCAAGGTCAGAACCAGCAGCCTTGATCTCAGCGTCAGCAGTCTCAACAACGAACTTCTTAACATACTTAAGCTCCTTGATATCATTTACCAGTGGGATCATGATCTCAGGCTTAACTGTCCAGTCTGGGTGATTCTTCTTAACGTTGATTGCAGCCTTGATAACAGCCTTTGTCTGCATCTTAGCGATCTCAGGATATGTTACTGCAAGACGGCAGCCACGGTGACCCATCATTGGGTTGAACTCGTGGAGTGAAGCGATGATAGCCTTGATAGTCTCAACAGGCTTGTTCTGTGCCTTAGCAAGAGCCTCAATATCAGCCTCTTCTGTTGGTACGAACTCGTGAAGTGGTGGGTCAAGGAATCTGATAGTAACAGGGTTACCCTCAAGTGCCTCATAAAGAGCCTCGAAGTCAGCCTGCTGCATTGGCTCGATCTTAGCAAGAGCAGCCTCTCTCTCTTCAACTGTGTCTGAGCAGATCATCTCTCTGAATGCAGCGATTCTCTCAGGATCAAAGAACATGTGCTCTGTACGGCAAAGACCGATACCCTCAGCACCCAGCTCTCTTGCCTTCTTAGCGTCAGCAGGAGTATCTGCGTTTGTTCTAACCTTCATTGTTCTGAACTTGTCAGCCCAGCCCATAATCCTGCCGAACTCGCCAGCGATTGTAGCGTCAACAGTTGGAATGATACCATCATAAATGTTACCTGTTGAACCGTCGATTGAAATATAGTCACCCTCGTGGAACTCCTTGCCTGCGAGTGTGAACTTCTTGTTAGCCTCGTCCATAACGATATCTGAGCAGCCAGATACGCAGCATGTACCCATACCACGAGCAACAACGGCAGCGTGTGATGTCATACCGCCTCTAACTGTAAGGATACCCTGTGAAGCCTTCATACCTGTGATGTCCTCAGGTGATGTCTCAAGTCTTACGAGAACGACCTTCTCGCCTCTCTCGTTCCAAGCCTCAGCGTCATCAGCTGTGAATACGATCTTACCACAAGCAGCTCCTGGAGAAGCGCCAAGACCCTTGCCCATAGGAGTAGCAGCCTTGAGTGCCTTTGCGTCGAACTGTGGGTGAAGAAGTGTATCGAGGTTTCTTGGGTCGATCATTGCAACAGCCTCTTCCTCAGTTCTCATGCCCTCATCAACGAGGTCACAAGCGATCTTAAGAGCAGCCTGTGCAGTTCTCTTACCATTTCTTGTCTGCAGCATATAAAGCTTACCGTGCTCAACAGTGAACTCCATATCCTGCATATCTCTGTAGTGATCTTCAAGTGTCTTACAAACCTTGTTGAACTCAGCGAATGCCTCTGGGAACTTCTGCTCCATTTCAGAGATGTGCATTGGTGTACGAACACCAGCAACAACGTCCTCGCCCTGTGCGTTTGTAAGGAACTCACCGAACAGACCCTTAGCACCTGTAGCTGGGTCTCTTGTGAATGCAACACCTGTACCGCAGTCGTCACCCATGTTACCGAATGCCATGGACTGAACGTTTACTGCTGTACCCCATGAATAAGGGATATCGTTATCTCTTCTGTATACGTTAGCTCTTGGGTTATCCCATGAACGGAATACAGCCTTGATAGCGCCCATGAGCTGCTCCTTAGGATCAGTTGGGAAGTCAGAACCGATCTTAGACTTGTATTCTGCCTTGAACTGGTTAGCCAGTTCCTTAAGATCCTCAGCGTTCAGCTCAACGTCCTGCTTAACGCCCTTCTTAGCCTTCATTTCGTCGATAAGCTCTTCAAAATACTTCTTACCAACTTCCATAACTACGTCAGAATACATCTGAATGAATCTTCTGTAGCAGTCCCAAGCCCATCTTGGGTTACCAGACTGAGCAGCGATAGTCTCAACAACTTCTTCGTTAAGACCGAGGTTAAGGATTGTATCCATCATACCAGGCATTGATGCTCTAGCACCTGAACGTACAGAAACGAGGAGTGGGTTCTCCTTGTCACCGAACTTCTTGCCTGTGATCTCTTCCATCTTTACAATGTACTCGTTGATCTCTGCCATGATCTCAGGATTGATCTCACGGTTGTCCTCATAATACTGAGTACAAGCTTCCGTTGTGATCGTAAAGCCCTGAGGAACAGGGAGACCGATATTTGTCATCTCAGCAAGGTTAGCACCCTTACCGCCGAGAAGCTCTCTCATGTTGGCATTACCCTCAGAGAAAAGATAACAATACTTCTTTGCCATTGGTTTTTTACCTCCAAAAATTTTTTGAATTCCGAAGCGTGCGGACACAATTATCCCGTCGCCCACGGTTACATATATATTATAACAGATTTAAAGCCAAATTACCATAGGTTTTTCTCACTTTTATACATAAAATCTTATACAATATTTGCTCACTTTTTATGTGCAATATGACAGTTTTTAAATATCAACACATAAAAAAGCCCTGCTGAAATCAACAGGGCTGAAATGTCTATTTTGTCGGTGGAAGCAGCTGCCTCTGCAGAAAATACCTACTTATGTCCGATACCGCAGACAAACGGCAATTTATGATATGCCGTACATTTATAATGCGCTGAACGGGGTGCGCCACGCTTATCTCTAAGCCACCTATATCATACCATATCCGCAAGCATTTGTCAATAGCAAAATACAAATAAAAAGCCCTGCTGAAAAACAACAGGGCTGAAAAGTCTATTTCGTCGGCTGGAAGCCAAGATACCCAAGATACCTGTGACTTATGTCCGAACTCAGCAGACAAACTGTGATATATCAGGTCCTTCGACAGCTATATTATATCACATTACGGCTTATTTGTCAACCCTATACCACCTGGAAAAGATAAAATTTCAGATAATCCGTTTCAGGCACATTGAGAAGTATCGGGTGGTCAGGAGCTTGCTGTCTTGCTTCAATAAGCTTGAGCTGAACGCCTGCGTCCTTTGCAGCACTCATTACCATTTTCACAAACAGCCTGTTCTCCATAAAATGCGAACATGAGCAGGTGGCAAGATATCCGCCCCTTGGCAGAAGCCTCATTGCCCTGTAGTTTATCTCCTTGTATCCCCTCTCAGCGCTTCCAACTGTCTTTCTGCTCTTTGTGAAAGCGGGCGGGTCGAGGATTATCATGTCATAATCAGCCTTTTCTTCAAGAAGCTTCGGGAGCAGGTCGAAAACGTCTGCGCAAAGAAAATCCATTCTGTCAGTCAGACCGTTTCTCTCAGCATTCTCCCTGGCCGTATCAACAGCGAACTGTGAAACGTCCACTGCCGTAACGTGCCTTGCACCGCCCATTGCCGCATTAAGAGCAAACGAACCAGTGTGCGTAAAGCAGTCAAGGACCTTCTTGCCATTTGCTATCTTCGACACCGCAAGGCGGTTATATTTCTGGTCAAGGAAAAATCCAGTTTTCTGACCGTTCTCAACATCGACCTCATAGCGTATGCCATTCTCCGTTATCTCAGTGATATTTGACGGTGGCTCAGGGAGAAATTCAGCCCTATACCAGCCTTTGTACTGCTCCAGGCCCTCCAGCTTTCTGATAGAGACATCGTTACGCTCCATTATGCCCGAAACTTTAACTCCGTCCTTTTCAAGCTCTTCAACAAGAAGCCTGAATATCATATCCTTTATCATATCCATGCCGTAGGAAAGCACCTGCGAAACAAGTATATCTCCATACTTGTCGATAGTAAGCCCCGGCATGCCGTCAGCCTCACCAAAAATAAGCCTGCAAGCCGAAAAGTCGCCCCCCATAACAGTTTTTCTGTAATCTATAGCATAGCGGATACGTCTGCGGAAAAAGTTTTCCGAGAAATTTTCATTTGCGTTGTCAGATAAGATCCTTATCCTTATCTTGCTGTTAAGGCTGAGAAAACCAGTTCCAAGATAAGAGCCTTTTTCAGAGAAAACATCGCAAAGCTCGCCGTTTTTCAAGCCCTCAGGCTCGTTTCTCAGTTCGTCACAATACACCCATGGGTGACCGTTTTTCAGGGACATTTCCCCTTTTTTCGATATAGTGAACGCAGGATAGATTCTTTTGCTTTTCATTATTATACCTCACAATAATTTATACATTATCCACACAATATAAAACAGACCGTAGGGGACGACGCCCTCGGCGTCCCACCACTCCATGTTCTGTGTAAAAACATCAGCAACATTGCCTTAAAGTATAATTATAGCACAATTCTCTCTATTCTGCAATACATATGTATCGCCGCACCCGAAAATTTTCAGATGCGGCGTTATATGGGGGATTATAACATCAGCACTTTGTATTACAAAGCGCCAAAATGAAGAAAGCTTATTTGTCAGCAGGGTCAATAAACTCGATAGGATCTATCCACTGACCGTTCTTTTTCAAGCCAAAGTGCAGATGAGAAAGCTCTGCCGCTTCCGCCTGAGCAGTGTCGCCCACAGCACCTATGACCTCCCCTGCATTCACCTCGTCGCCCTCCTTGACGGACATTTCCTTTGACAGATTGTAGTAATGCCCTACAATGCCGTTTCCATGGTCGATAGTCATGCAGTTGCCCCACAGCGGGTCGTCCCATATCTTTGTAACAGTGCCCTTGTTCATCGCCTTGACAGGCTCGCCAAGGTCAGCTTTGATATCAACGCCATCATGGGTTTTCCAGTAGCCGAGAGTTTCCGACTTCACCAGCTCGCCATTAGAAAACGGCTCTAATATCTCACCGTTCACAGGCATAACATTTGGCTGCGTCTGAATGTCCACATCCGGTTTGGAGCTTTCGTCCTTTTTAACGTCCGTTTTCTTGTTATCAGCCTGCTTTGGCGCAGTGCTGTCAACGCTCGAAATAGTCAGATTGTCGGTGATATCCTCCATAGCCTTGTTA
Organism: Ruminococcus sp. RTP21198st1_G1_RTP21198_201120; assembly: GCF_040924265.1. Lineage (NCBI taxonomy): Bacteria > Bacillati > Bacillota > Clostridia > Eubacteriales > Oscillospiraceae > Ruminococcus > Ruminococcus sp. RTP21198st1_G1_RTP21198_201120. The sequence continues at coordinate 1,778 of NZ_JBCOMH010000014.1, read as the reverse complement.
TATGCAGCTATACCCGCACCGCCAAGAGCCAGCAGACACGCCGCAAGTGTAATGTAAACACCCTTCGCTCCCAGAGCCTTGCCTGCGTGTGAATTTCTGATACTGAATTTTTTCATACACACAAAACCTTTCTCCGATATGATTTCCGCAGCCACTGTTGCGCCCACGGCAGTCTTATGCTATCGGCGGCATAAGTCCTCTGGCATTATTTTTGACATATACGGGTAAAATATTCACAGCAAAATAAAAATACCGCACCAAAGTTTTCACCTAAGTGCGGTATTTCCTATTTCCGATCACATTTATGTAGGGGACGGCGCCCTCGATGCCCCGATGTCCTTGTATAGTTCCAATTATCCTTATCCGTTTTGTATATCTCTTATTCTATCATACTTATCTATCCTGCGACCTCTTTCTCGCAAACTTATACACAACTCCTGCGATACCAAGCACCGCCGCAACTCCTGCCAGACAAAGGCAGACTATAACATCATAGCGGCTGTTGTCAGCACCTTTCACCGAAAATATCTCAGACAGTTTCATGCCGTTCCACGCATTGCTCAGCACAGTCATTGCCGCTACCCATACCACAGATGCCGCAAAGCAAAGTGCACCCTTGAAAAAGCCGTTCGCCTTTAGATACCTTATAATAAGGAACACAGCCCACACCAATGTCACACAAGCCACCGTTGCAAGCATACCGTCACGAAGGTCTACCACGTCACCGTATTTCAGCGTACCAAAAACAACGCAGGCAAAAGTCAGTACCGAATCCGCCGCCATGCACACAAGACCCTTGCTGTTTCTCACATACTTTTCAAGCTGTTCACTTCTCAGCACAAAAGGCAAAAATACGATAGCCTCCCCAAGGAGCGTTCCAAGTACCGCCATAACAAACCAATCCCCGTGAGAATAAATGCACCCTGTGGCATAAAGGAGCATAAGCGAAACCGTCGCAGAACCTAATGTCCATAACGCCCTGTTTTTCTTCACAAGCACAGGCACATTGATGAAAGAAAACGTCAGCATCAGCGACGTGATAAGCACCATGAACCAACCTATACCGCCATGAGCCACATTATAAATAAAGCTCGGTATTATCGCTGCAAGATAGCCTATCCCAGTTATGATAGTGTACCCCCGAACAAAGCTTTTATAACTTCGCGCCATAAACTCAGCCTCTCTCTGCTGATTGTCCTCGCTCGCCGTGCAAAGCTCGTGCTCAGAAATGCCCAGCACCCTGCAAAGTCCCGATATCATCGTTATATCAGGATATGATACCCCTCTCTCCCACTTGCTCACTGCCGACTCAGTAACATAAAGCTCCTTAGCAAGGTCTTTTTGAGAAAGCCCCAGTTCTTTTCTTTTTGATTGAATGAATTTTCCAAGAGTAATTTTATCTTCCATAGCATATCACCTTTCAATTTGTTCGGAGTGCACTCTCTATGGTCAACATTATAGCCCACGGCTTTGAAAAAGTCAACAAAATCGAGCTGGACTGTCAGTCAAGCCGCCTATTTACGCACTTTGCAGCACTTCCGCCAACACGCAGGCATAAAAAATCGCCCTGCTAAAAAGCAAGGCGTTGTTGGAGCGGGTCAGAGGGATCGCACCTCCATCTCCTTTCAGGAAGAAAAGTATTCTGGTAATTGAAATAAACCCGCAAAAAATATGAAGTCCTTACTCATCGTAAGGACTTTTTTGGAGCGGATTACGAGGCTCGAACTCGCTACCTCCACCTTGGCAAGGTGGCGCTCTACCAGATGAGCTAAATCCGC